>CATLAS010000028.1 GCA_949878535.1 uncultured Eubacteriales bacterium
GTGCAAAGGAGGAAGCTCGCCGTTGGCCTCTACCAACAAAGCCCCCCTTGTGTAAAGGGGGGTGACTCGCTGTAAGCGAGTCGGGGGGATTGTCTGCACATACTACCGATTTGTTGATTATCAAAAATGATTGTATAACAATCCCTCACCCGCTTCGCGGGAGCTCCCTTTGCACAAGGGAGCCTTGTAAAGATTGTGCATACACGGGAGGTTCCCTTAGCTGGAGAGCAGCCTTGTAATGTTTCTGCATATGCGAGAGCCTCCTTGACTGGAGAGCAGCCTTGTAATGTTTCTACATACGCAAGTACCCCCTTGACTTGGGGCAGCCTTGTAATGTTTCTGCATACACGGGAGGTTCCCTTAAATTAGGGAAGCCTTCTTGGGGTTTTATGCTTCACACAGCTCTCTTTGCCGAAGAGCTTCAAACTGACTGTAAGTCTTTCTTATGCAAAAAGAAACGACAACTTTAAAAAAGTTGTCGTTTCTTTTTGGCGGAGAAGGAGAGATTCGAACTCTCGAACCGCTTTTGACGGTTACACGATTTCCAATCGTGCGCGCTCGACCAGCTACGCGACTTCTCCATATAGGGCACTCTGGGGTCTCTCCAGAGTGCCCTGTTATTATATCACATCTGTCTGAAAAAATCAAGCAGTTTTTGATTTTTTCTTTATACTTATTTGAAATAGATCCCTTACAGCTCTACTTCCCCTTCGTAAACCAGCTTTGCTTCCCCGGTAAGGGTCACACCCTCATCCGTATAGCGCACGATCAAATCACCGCCGGGCAGCTTCACTGTCACATCCGTGCCTTTCTTGAAGTATCCCAAACGGGTAGCAGCTACTACCGCCGCGCACGCACCGGTACCGCAGGCAAGGGTTTCACCGTTACCGCGTTCCCACACACGCATTTTCAGGGTTGCTTCATTAACCACACGGACAAACTCTGTGTTGATACGATCCGGGAAAATATCTGCGTTTTCAAACTGAGGGCCTACCGTTTCAATATCCACATCGTCCACACGGCTGCAAAATACTACGCAGTGGGGGTTACCCACAGAAACACAGGTAATTGCATATTCCTCACCACCAATTGTTACCGGGCGATTGACAATTTCATCTCCAGTGAGGGTCGTGCGGATATCCGCGGGATTTAGACTTGCCTGACCCATATCAACGGAAACGGAAGAAACTTTTCCGTTCATGGTGTACAGACGCAGAGTCCGAACGCCGCTGGCAGTTTCAATCTGCACCACTTTTTTCGACGTTACGCCGGTATCATACAAATATTTTGCCACGCAGCGGATGCTGTTGCCCGCCATTTTGCCTTCACTGCCGTCCTGGTTGAAGATCCGCATTTTTGCGTCTGCGATGTGGGATTTTTCCATAAGAACGATACCGGTGCCGCCGATGCCGCAGTTTCGGTCACACAGAGCAACGCAAAGAGATTCGGGACAGGTAATCTTTTCATCAAAGTTATCAATGAAGATATAATCGTTGCCGCTTCCTTCCATTTTAGAGAAATGCACCTTCTGCCGCTTGGTACGCATGTTGTTGATGTCCACCGTCTCAGTGTTTTGCTGATTATAGCGGGACGCAAAAATATCTGCAAGGGCATTTGCCGTATCCAGAGAAGTGAGACATGCGATAGACAGCTGAATTGCGCGGCGATGCAGGGTAATGTAATCGCCTACTGTGTCATCATGGACCGCACCGGTATAGATCACATAGCTAACCTTGCCGGATTCCAGCAACTGCATCATATCGTCGCCCTGATCCATGCTGCAAACGGTATTTACTTCGATACCAAGCTGTGCAATCGTCTTTGCGGTATCGGGAGTTGCATAAATTTCAATGCCAAGATCGTGGAATTTCTTTGCCAGGGTTACAACCTCAAAGCTGTCATGCTCGCACACGCTGATCAGCGCGCCGATTTTTCCGTGACTGGGAAGTTTGAGATCGAAGCCTGCGGAAGTGAGACCCTTGAACAGGGCTTCTGCCATAGTCCGTCCAATACCCAGCACTTCACCGGTGGATTTCATTTCCGGACCGAGGATGGAGTTTACATCAGACAGCTTCTCAAAGGAGAACACAGGCACTTTTACTGCGAAATACGGCGGGGTCTTATACAGACCTGTGCCGTAGCCAAGATCCGCAAGGGCTGCACCAGTCATAACCCGGCTGGCGATATCCACCAGCGGCACACCGGTAACCTTACTGATATAAGGCACGGTACGAGATGCACGGGGGTTCACTTCGATTACATACAGTTCCCCGTGATAAATTAGATACTGGATGTTGACAAGCCCCTTAGTACCAAGAGAAAGCGCAAGCTTCGTGGAACAGTCGATAACTTTTTCCAGCATCAAGTCATTGAGGTTATAAGGCGGGTACACAGCGATGGAGTCTCCGGAGTGGACGCCTGCCCGTTCGATATGCTCCATGATACCGGGGATGAGCACATCCTTACCGTCGGAGATAACGTCTACCTCAAGTTCTGTGCCCATCATATATTTATCAACCAGCACAGGATTATCGATCTCACCGGACAGAATGATCTTCATATACCGGCGTACACTTTCGTCATCATAAGCAATGGTCATATTCTGACCGCCGATTACATAGGAGGGACGAAGCAACACAGGATATCCCAGCTCATTTGCCGCTGCAAGGGCTTCTTCGCAGGTCATAACGCCGTGCCCCTTGGGACGGCGGATAGAGAATTTCTCTAAAAGTGCGTCAAACCGTTCTCTGTCCTCGGCGATATCAATGCCGTCTGCGGAGGTACCCAAAATTTGGATTCCGTTTTCGTCCAGAAGCTTGGTAAGTTTGATCGCCGTTTGTCCGCCGAATGCAACCACCACGCCTACGGGATTTTCCGCCTTAATGATGTTCATAACATCTTCGGGACACAGAGGCTCAAAGTACAGACGGTCTGCTGTATCATAGTCTGTGGAAACTGTTTCCGGGTTGTTGTTGACAATGACCACATCATAGCCCAATTCTTTCAGCGTCCACACACAGTGTACGGAAGAATAGTCAAACTCGATACCCTGTCCGATCCGGATGGGACCGCTTCCGAGTACCATAATAACCGGTTTTCCGCTTTTGGGGAAAGAACGAGATTCGCATTCTTTATCATAAGTGGAATAGAAATAGGGGGTCTGTGCGGCAAATTCTGCACCGCAGGTATCAACCATTTTATATACCGCAGTAGAATCCGGCAGATCCTTCCGTCCACTGAGGGCGGTAATTGCCGCGTCAGTGTAGCCCAGCTTCTTTGCAGTATAGTAGTCTTCATCGGACAGTCCATCAGCAATTTTCTTTTCAAAATCTGCAAGCCGCTTCAGTTTGTTTAGGAACCAGCGGTCAATCTTTGTAATACTGAAGATTTCATCTATATCCATGCCGCCCTTCAAGGCTTCAAACACAGTGAAAATCCGCACGTCGTCCTGAGCTGCAAGACGTTCCTTCAGAGGAAGCGCTGTTTTCGGCTCCATATTCAGGGTATCCTGAGAAATCTCCGCGCCACGGACTGCTTTCATAACAGCCATTTCAAAGGAGGGTGCAATGGACATAACCTCGCCGGTCGCTTTCATCTGAGTACCCAGCTTCCGGCTGGAATTGACAAATTTATCAAAAGGCCATTTGGGGAATTTCAGAACCACATAGTCTACAGTAGGTTCAAAGCAGGCGCAGGTTTTGCCGGTAATTTCGTTCTGAATTTCATCAAGCGTATAGCCAAGAGCCAGCTGGGTGGTAACCTTTGCAATGGGGTATCCGGTTGCTTTAGATGCAAGAGCAGAAGAACGGGACACACGGGGGTTTACTTCGATCACTGCATATTCAAAAGAATCCGGGTTCAGTGCAAACTGACAGTTACAGCCGCCCACAATGCCCAGCTCGGACACGATATCCAAAGATGCGGAACGGAGCATCTGATATTCTGTATTAGACAAAGTCAATGCAGGCGCCACAACGATGGAATCTCCGGTATGCACGCCCACGGGGTCAAAGTTCTCCATGGAACAGATTGCAATGGCGTTGCCGGCAGCATCCCGCATTACTTCAAATTCGATTTCTTTCCATCCGGCGATATACCGTTCGATAAGGACCTGGGTGATCGGGGACACGTCCAAACCGGTCCGTGCGATGACCCGCAGTTCTTCTTCACTGTAGGCAACACCGCCGCCACCGCCACCAAGGGTAAAGGCAGGGCGTACAATTACGGGATACCCGCCGATGCGTTTTGCCACTTCCAGGCAGTCTTCCACCGTATTTGCAATATCGGAAGGCACTACCGGCTGGCCGATTTTCGCCATGGTATCCTTGAACATCTGCCGGTCTTCCGCCCGGTCAATAGCGCGGGCATCTGTACCAAGCAAACGCACGCCTTGTTCTTCCAGATATCCATCTTTGGAAAGCTGCATTGCCAAAGTCAGACCGGTTTGTCCGCCAAGTCCCGCAAGGAGACTGTCTGGACGTTCTTTTTCAATAATACGCTTAACAGTCTCCACAGTCAGGGGTTCCAAATAGATTTCATCCGCAAGGGCATTGTCTGTCATAATGGTAGCTGGGTTTGAGTTGACCAGCACCACATTGACGCCCGCCTTTTTCAGCACGCGGCACGCCTGCGCGCCTGCGTAGTCGAACTCTGCTGCCTGCCCGATTACGATCGGCCCGCTTCCGATCATCAGTACCTTTTTAATATTCTTATTCAGCGGCATTGTCTGAACCTCCCATCCATGCAAAGAACTGGTCGAACAAATAGTTTGTGTCCAGCGGGCCGGAGCAAGCCTCCGGGTGGAACTGAACAGAGAAGGCATGGAGGGCGGGGTATTCCACTCCCTCGCAGGTGCCGTCGTTTGCGTTGATCATAGTAACCCGACCCACATCACCGATACTGTCGGACACCACTGCGTAGCCGTGGTTCTGGCAGGTGATATACGTCCGTTTTCCGTAAAGCTCTTTGGCAGGCTGGTTGGCGCCTCTGTGACCGTATTTCAATTTTACAGTTTTACCACCGTTTGCAAGCGCCAAAAGCTGGTGACCCAAACAAATTCCGAAAATCGGCACTTTGCCCAGCAGGTTCCTGATTTCTCGGATGCAGCCGGTATTTTCCGTAGGATCTCCGGGGCCGTTGGAAAGCATTACCCCGTCCGGTTTTCCGGCAAGGATTTCCTCCGCCGTTGTGTTATAAGGTACGACCGTTACGGTACAGCCCCGTTTGGTAAGCTCCCGTACGATATTCATTTTAAAGCCGTAGTCAATCAGTGTTACCTTGAATTTCTCTTCTCCGTTTGCCGGATATATGGACGGAGATTGGCAGGACACGCTTTTTACCGCGTCCTTGATGGTATATGTATGCACATCCGTCAGATCCTCGGGGATGCTGTCTGTAATAATGGCGTTCATAACGCCTTCTTCCCGAATGATCCGGGTGATTTCCCGGGTATCTACGCCCCAAATACCGGGGATTCCTGCTTTTTTGAGGAACTCATCTACCGTTCCCTCGCTGCGGAAGTTGGAAGGTGTATCGCACCATTCCCGCACCACGTATCCTTTTGCGGCGGGCTTCCCTTCAAAATCTTCGCTGATCATGCCGTAATTCCCGATCAGGGGGAAGGTTTGCAGCACAATCTGTCCAAAGTAGCTGGGGTCGGTGAGAGTTTCAATATACCCCACCATGCCGGTGGTGAATACCAATTCGCCCACAGTGTCCGTCTCGGCGCCGAACCGGTACCCCTCGAACACCTGTCCCCCGTCCAAAATCAAATACGCTTTTTTCATACTATCCATTTACACCTTTCTTTGGCTTCTTTTCCCATCCTGCTTATATCCTCACTGCAGCAGCAGCTTTACAAGGAGCGCTTTTATCACGTGGAGCTTGTTCTCCGTTTGATCGTAAATTTCTTCCGTATGGGCGGCAAACACCTCTTCGGAAACCTCACCGCCCCGCTTTGCCGGCTGTCTGTGAAGCACCAGCATATCGGGTTTACCAGCACAGACAATCACATTGTCAATTTCTCCCCACGGAGAAAGGGGACCTGTATATATCACATCGGCGCCTGCTGCGGCGTCGGCAAGGTTATCATACTTCGTCCAACCACCGCAGTCCAGAACTGCGCCGGTTTCTTCCGCACAGGGTGCGGTCATCGTTGCAACGTCCATTCCCAACGCCAGCGCACCTGCACTGAGACTGTTTGCCGCAGCGCCAGTGGGTCCGGCATAGCAAAGGCGAAGTCCTTTGAAGGATCCGCACCGCTCCCGAATCGTCATCAGGTCCGCAAGGGTTCCGCAGGGATCCGCCAAATCGGAAGCTCCGTTGAGAACAGGCACACCGCTTTCCTGTGCGAAATCGGTCAGCACCATATGGGGTAGTGCACGCAGGGCAATCACATCCACAAAACGGGAATAGCACTGTGCGCTTTCCCGGATGCGGGACCCGTCCTGTTCTCGCAGGCTGTCTGCGGGCAGGGACACTGCCTGACCGCCCAAATCATACATCCCTACTTCCAAACAAATCCGGGTACGGGAAGAGGAGCTTCCCGGCACGATGCCTAGGGTTTTGCCCTGCAGCATGGGATGAGACACCCGGTGCTGTTTTTCATATTTCAACTGATCTGCCAGATTCAAAATTTCATGGATTTGCTTAGGCTGCAAATCCGACATGGTGAGAAAATTTTTCATTCTGCAATTACCTTTTTCAGAATTTCCATAGCTTCCAACAGCAAATCATCCGGGATATTTAGCGCAGGCAACAGCCGGACTTTATCCTTTGCGGTGAGCACCAGCACACCTTCCTCCGCCGCCCGTGACATGATATCCCCAGCTTTCTTTTCACACTGGATGCCTAACATCAGCCCCCGTCCGCTCACGCCGATTACGCCGGGCGCGTCCGCAAGAGCTGTACGGATAAGCTGTTCCTTCCGAAGTACATTTGTGAGGAGTGCATCGTCAATCCGTTCGATGATGCTGACCGCGCCTGCCGCCGCCACAGGATTGCCTCCGAAGGTGGATCCGTGGGATCCGGGAGTAAGCACGTCTGCACACCGGCTGCCAAGCAGGGTTGCGCCCATAGGCAGTCCTCCTGCAAGGCCCTTTGCTGTGGTCACAATATCCGGGGTAATATCATAATGCATATAGGAATACAGCTTGCCAGTTCTTCCGTTGCCAGTCTGAACCTCGTCCACGATCAGCAGCATATCCTTTTGCTTGCACAGTTCCCATGCCGCCCGGACATACTCCCGATCCAGCACGTTGATGCCGCCCTCTCCCTGAATCGTCTCCAGCATTACGGCGCAGCAGTCACAGCTATCCGCCAAGCGGTGCAAGTCTTCAATATCCCCGGGGCGAGCGTGCACAAATCCACCGGTGAAGGGACCAAATTCCGTATGGAAGCAATCCTGTCCGGTAGCTGACAGGGTAGTAATGGTACGTCCGTGGAAGGAACTTTGCAGGGTGATAATCGTGCTGTGGGATTCATCTCCATAGGTTTGGTATGCCCGTCTGCGGGCTGTTTTAATGGCACACTCGTTTGCCTCAGCGCCGGAGTTGGAGAAGAATACCCGCTCCATTCCAGTACGCTGGCAGAGCATCTGCGCCAGCTGCGCGCCGGGTGCACTGTAATAGATATTGGAGGTATGCTGCAGGCAGGAAAGCTGTGCGGTCACTGCCTGAATCCATGCGGAATCTGCAATGCCGAACTGGTTAACTGCAATGCCCGTTCCAAGATCAATATACCGGCCTCCCTCCGTATCGTATACGAGGGAGCCCTCTCCCCGAATCAGCTGCAGGGGAGCACGGTTATAGGTTTTGGCAATATATGTATTGGTGAGTTCCTGTATGTTTTCCATGGAGTAGAACCGCTTCTTTCTATAATCTATGCCCCCCTTGTGCAAAGGGGGGTGTCGCGGCAAAGCCGTGACGGGGGGATTGTTTCATACACTGTTACAATCCCTTTACTGTCTGTATTTCAACCGCCGACAAACATGGTACCCAGTCCGGCGTCGGTAAATATTTCAATCAAAATGGAATGGGGCA
>CATLAS010000029.1 GCA_949878535.1 uncultured Eubacteriales bacterium
GTATATGAAAAAGCGTATATATGGTGATGCGTGAAAGTACGGGCAAACAGGGTTCAGACACTATAGGCAAAAGCCTCCTCGGCATCACTGCTCCGCTCGTAGAGCACCGTACGTTCCGACAAACTTCATAAGCCTCCCCCCAGTAAAGGGAGGTGACAACGCTTACAGCGTGTCGGAGGGATTGTCCTACTATCATTTTAAATAATCTGCAAATCGGCAGTCTGCTAAACAATCCCTCACCCGCTAACGCGGGAGCTCCCTTTACACAAGGGAGCCTTTTTTATTTTTATAGCGTCACGCTCCCTTGGTCGTGAATTTATAGTTTTTTCTCCGCAACAGCTCCCATTACTGGGGGAGACTTTTTATATTTATAGCGTCATGCTCCCTTTGTCGGGGGACTTTTTTATCACAACTTATAACTGCGGGTTATATTACTGCGCGCCGCAGCTAAATCAAACGCGTCAGCAGCCAGCCATGTAGTATATGGAGTACCACTGGCTCCGGCAGCCTGCATATCACACAAGGTCAGCGACTGTCCATCATTATCAAAATGGAACAGCCTGCCGCACAAATAAGCAGGTTCTGTATTCTTCAGCACCAGCCTTTTCGGAGAAATTTGCGGGGTAACCGTATCATCCGTTTGACCCGGAGCATAAAATCCGTCCCATGCAAGCAGCAACGGTCCTCTGTATACAGAGCATTTTCCCTCATATGTTTTCTCTCCGGGAGCAAACCGCAGGGACATATCGAAGTGGATCGTTACAGTATCGCCATCCGCCCATTCCCTTTCAATGGGGAAATATCCGGGACGCACTGTTCCCTGTACCGGAACATCGTTGACCTGTACGGAAGTTTCTTCAGACCAGAAGGGAATGCGGACAAAAATCTTTCGCCGCTTGCCTTCCAATCCGGATATCTCCAGACGAACATGCCCATCATAGGGATATTCTGTTTTCTGCCGTATATGCACATTCATTCCGTCCACTTCAAAATCGCCTTCACTGTCACCGTAGTAGTTGATATAAAGAGACGTTCCGTCTGTCATATATGCCCAGCGGGCAAGCTCACCAAACATACGGGGAGCGTTCACGGAACAGCAGTTCAAATCGGGGCTGCCGGGACGGCACTGGAAACCGATCTCCCAATAGTTTGCTTTTTTGTCCCCTTCCATGGGGGTGTTATAAGTAGACCATCTTCCTGTGGGAGAAAAGCTGCCCAATCCCGCATTGTAAGTGGAAAGCTCCAGCGCATCGGCTGCTGTGACATCCCCGGTAAGCTGCAGCATGTCGGAAGTCAGCGCCATGTAAGCAACTGTACAGCAGGTTTCAATCGCTCCCGGTTCAAAGGGATTGCCAATTGCCTGCTCCCCTGTGGAAAATCCGCCAGTGTTGTGCACATCCGTTTGTGTGATGCTGCGCCAGATTTGTGTAAAGGCTTTGCGGTAGTCATCCTCGCCGGTGCAATAGTACAACTGGGCAATCAGCTCTATGGCGTGGAGACTTTCCCAACGGGGCTTTGGTGTTTTGTAGTATTCCTGATTGGCGAGAGCAAGGCGGTAATAGTCTCCGCATCCGGGCGCTGCAAAATCTTGAAGCACCTCCAACGCAAAATCCAGATATTTCTGCTCCTTCGTTTTTCGATACAATATAGCAAACACATGCCCGGGAGCATAATTCATTTCTGTTTCGCCCATATCATAAAGCCGACGATTGCCCGTCTCCGGATTATAGAAGGTTTCACAAAACAAATCAGCAATCTTTTTAACGCAATCCCACGCCGCACTGTCTTCGGTTTCTTCATACCACAGCAACAGACCGGACATGATGTGATAATGCGCCCATCCATCCCATGTGTTGTACGGATCCTGATCTCCGATCTTTTCCCGTGCGGAACGTCCGCTCAACTGACAGTTTGTGGGCCAGCATCCCATATATCCGTTTTCCTTTTGCAGAGAAATCAGTTCGGCGATAAAAGATTTCAAATATGTATACAGCTTTTGATTTTTTGTCAGGCGGTACAGCAAAACAGAGCAAGTAACGTACTTTCCCGCAAATTCTCCCGACCAAGGAAGCAGTCTGCGGTTTGGCAATTTATCCGGATATTTCAGCATATCGAGAATTGCCGGGTTTGACTCACGAATACCAACAAGCCAGTTATCAATAATATTATCAATCAACGTTCCGGGCGCATCATGCATTTGCAGATGTATTTTAGATACAGGGTACAGTTTTTCTATCATAATTATATCGCTCCAATAGGTATATTATTTAAAGTGCAATTTTGGCAAGATGCGTTTCATTCAAATCCAACAAATTTGCCACAAAATCCGCATGATCATAGGAACTGTGAGCATCGCTATCATGGGCGTCACTGCCGAACAGGAATTTACATCCGCATTCCTTGGCAATCCGGAACATACGAAGCTGCGGACAAGATTCGATTTCTGCTTCCGTTTTTTTGTGCATGGATTCCACATTGATTTCTATTGCGATATCCTTTTTGGCAGTTTGATCAAACAGCCTTTTAAAGCAGTCATCGGAAATCATATTCATAAGAATTGTATAATCGTATGGGCAGCCCACTGCTTCAAAGGGATGCGCAATCGCTGTAATATATTTGCTTACGCTGCTGCCTATAATATCCTTGTAGGCTTGGATCATAAAATCCACATGCTTTTGATAGGGTTCGTAGCAGTCCCGGGGCATGACTAAATGGGTATGAGAATTTGGCACAAGAATATAATCAAACTGTTCGGCCGTTTCTTCTGCCATTGCGATATCATGCCGTGCAGGGACATATTCCGTTTCGCAGCCAAAATAAACCGTTATATCCGGTTCGGCAATCGCTTGCAGTTCCGGTTTCAGTTCTAACAAGTGCGGCAGATTCTGCGGCACATAAAATGGTGTGGCTCCAGGGATTTTTTCATCCCAGAAATGATTGGAAAATCCCAGTTTTTTAAGCCCATGCTCTTTTGCAATACGCAGATAGTTTTCCACCGTTGCCGTTTCATTTGCACATAGGGATAAATAGGTGTGAATGTGAAAATCATGTTTAATCTTCATTTTATTTGTCATGCCTCTCTCATACGTGAAAAAATAGCTGTTTGCAGAATTTCATGCAGCAGGTGTACAAAGGTAATGGGACTTGTCGGCAAAATCTATATTCTACAATCCGGTAAAAGGAGATAGCTTGATGCACAAACATTGTAAGGCTCCCCTTAACAGGAGAGCCGTCAATATCCGCCTTGTGGATATTATATCATTCTTTATCAACAAATAGCAAGTCATTTTTACATATGCGGAAATATTTTTCGCACATCAAGGTAAATATTTTTCCTCTTGACCCGGTATTGCAAATATGATACTATATCAATATAAACATGATTCTTTACGAAAGGATGACTGCCATGCGTCCAAAATCTGTTTTTGCAGCATTCCTGTGCATATCCATGCTCGTTGCCATACTGCTAACCAGTCACATATTTGCAGCAGAATGTGTACATAACTATGAACCAAATATTATTGCAGCCACTTGCATAAACAAAGAACAAATTCAATACACCTGCCGTCTTTGTGGGGATTCTTATTCTGTTCCGGCAGATGCGCCAGATCTCCCCGATTCCTGCTACGTACTTTTAAAAAGCACTAAAGACAACGAGCAGCTTACCATTACTGTAACACTGGAGAACAACCCGGGTATACATTCCATGCGGATGAATTTTCATTATAATTCGCAGGCCCTGCGCCCAGTGTCCCGCATTAATGGAAATGTATGGACGGACCGCGAATGCTGGTCAAGTGCCTCGCCAACAGAAAATCCCTTTTCCTATGCAGCTCAGTATAGTAATTTAACCGAAAACAACACTAAAAATGGGTTGATTTGCACACTGATATTTGATATTTTAGATGATACTGCTGACTATAACTTTACAGTCACCCTTGATAAAAAACCATTTATAGATTACAATAGTAATGTAATAAATGCAGCAATAATAAACATAGTAGGAAAAAGCGAATTTGGCAGTCATACGTATGACCAGCGCACGGTTTCCCCGACCTGTACGGAAACAGGTTCTGTAAACCATGTCTGCATCCACTGCGGGGATACCGTTTTGATAGAGACACTTCCTGCCACGGGGCATCAATGGAATTTTACCGAAGAAATCATTAGTCCTACTTTTGAAAGCACCGGACTCGCACTGTATACCTGCCCGGACTGCGGAAATACCAAAGAAGAAACCCTCCCGATTCTGGAACATTGGAGAAAAGGAGATTTGAATAACGATCACGAACTCACTTCATTAGATGTGGTATATATGCGCAGATTGTTACTCCTATATATTGATGGATCCCCGCAAATGTATGATGCTGCAGATCTGGATGAAGATGGTGTTATATCTCCATTAGATTTTGTTACACTCCAACGAATTGTTTCAGGAATAATACCGTATCCGCCCGAATGGGAATGGTAAATTTAAAGACTTCCTTACATAAGGAAGTCTTTTTGTTTCATTTGCTTGTGCACAACAGGCATTTTACAAGTCCTCCCATATAAGGATCCGCTGTGTGGCTCCATAAAAAAGCGGCACAGTCTTCTATGTCGAGGGGATGTTTCGACCGTTGCGCAAGGAGAGCTGGATCACCGCCGCTCCCCTCAATCTTCATTTGCCTCCTTTGTGTAAGAAGAGGTGGTTTTTGCACAGCAAAACTCGGAAGGGTTGTCTGTACCGCTTTCAAATGGATGAACCTGCAAAACGATGATAGGACAATCCCCCGCCCCCCTTTGCATAAAGGGGCCTTTTTATGTTATTCTACGTGAAGTCACTCCCCAGCAAAGGATGCTGTCACAGCTTTGCTATGACGGAGGGATTGTCCCTGCTGTCATTTTGCTGCACTTTCATATAGTCACCGCCATACAATATATAGTAATCGGCAACATGTCAAAAAGCTATGCTTTGCCTCCTTTTCGCCGTGAATACGTGAGATTTCCAGCGCAAGTCACGCGCCGCGTAAGTACAATATATTGTATACTGTCTCATATTTGAAACTATATATAGATTTTCAACTAAATTCCGCACATAAGTTTTGTCAATAATGCCGATATTTGCAGATTTGCCCAAATCGCCTTGACAGGCTACTATATATAGTGCTATAATAAGTTCCGTCAAGAAAACACCACAGTATGAAACGACATGCAATAAATATAAGGAGTGCATCATGTATCAAGTACAAAAGAGAGACGGAAAAGTTACAGAATTTGATTTGTCCAAAATCAGCAGTGCCATCACTCTGGCTTTTGAAGCACAGGAAAAGGAATATGTTCCTTCAATTATAGACTTTCTGGCGCTTAAAGTAACTGCAAACTTTGAGCCGAAAATTAAAGACGGCATCATCGCTGTGGAAGATATTCAGGACAGCGTAGAATCTGTTTTGGTGCAGGCAGGCTATGATGATGTGGCAAAAGCTTATATCTTGTACCGCCGTCAGCGCGAAAAAGTGCGCAACATTGAATCCACTCTGCTGGACTATAAGGAAATCGTCAATAATTATGTAAAACTCAACGACTGGAGAGTAAAAGAAAACTCCACCGTCACCTATTCCGTAGGCGGTTTGATCTTGTCCAACTCCGGCGCTATTACTGCAAATTATTGGCTTTCTGAAATTTATGATGACGAAATCGCCTCTGCACACAGAAATGCAGATATCCATATCCACGATTTGTCCATGCTCACCGGATACTGTGCAGGCTGGTCCCTCCGTCAGTTAATCAAAGAAGGTTTGGGCGGCGTTCCCGGAAAGATCACCAGCTCTCCTGCCAGCCATCTGGCAACCCTGTGCAACCAAATGGTCAATTTCCTTGGTATCATGCAGAATGAATGGGCAGGCGCGCAGGCATTTTCCTCTTTCGATACATACCTGGCTCCTTTTGTCAAAGTGGACAATCTGTCCTATGAGCAGGTAAAGAAATGTATCGAAAGCTTCATCTATGGCGTAAACACTCCTTCCAGATGGGGTACACAGGCGCCCTTCTCCAATATCACACTGGACTGGACTGTGCCCGCAGACCTTGCAGAGGAAAACTGCATCATCGGCGGTAAAGAAGTCGATTTCAAATACAAAGACTGCAAAAAAGAAATGGATATGGTCAACCGTGCCTTTATCGAAATCATGATTGAAGGCGATGCAAACGGCCGCGGATTCCAGTACCCGATCCCCACATATTCCATCACCCGGGATTTTGACTGGTCCGAATCCGAAAACAACAAGCTCCTCTTTGAAATGACTGCAAAATACGGCACCCCCTACTTCTCCAACTATATCAACTCCGATATGGAACCCAGCGACGTGCGCTCTATGTGCTGCCGTCTGCGTCTGGATTTGCGCGAACTGCGCAAAAAATCCGGCGGCTTCTTCGGAAGCGGTGAGTCCACCGGCTCTGTCGGCGTTGTAACCATCAACATGCCCCGTATTGCATATCTCGCCGACAGCCCGGAAGATTTCTACCGCCGTTTGGATCATATCATGGATCTTTCTGCCCGCAGCTTGAAAATCAAACGTACTGTAGTTACCAAACTCATGGAACAGGGGCTCTATCCATATACCAAACGGTATCTTGGTACCTTCAACAATCACTTCTCCACCATCGGTCTGGTAGGTATGAATGAAGCAGGCCTCAATGCAAAATGGCTGAAAAAGGACATGACCCACGCTGAAACCCTGCAGTTCACTAAGGAAGTGCTGGACCACATGCGGGAACGTCTTTCCGACTATCAGGAAATGTACGGCGATCTGTACAACCTGGAAGCTACCCCTGCTGAATCCACAAGTTACCGCCTTGCAAAGCATGATAAAAAACGGTATCCAGAAATTATTACAGCGCACGAAGGCGCAACCCCTTACTATACCAACTCTTCTCACCTGCCTGTAGGATACACCGACGATGTATTCTCCGCACTGGAATTACAGGATGACCTGCAAACCCGGTACACCTCCGGTACAGTATTCCACGCATTCCTTGGAGAAAAACTCCCCGACTGGAAGGCTGCAGCAACGCTGGTACGTAAAATTGCGGAAAACTTCACCCTTCCCTACTATACCCTGTCCCCTACATACTCTGTTTGTAAAGATCACGGTTATATCGCCGGAGAAGCGTTTTCCTGCCCCACCTGTGGTGGTAAAACGGAAGTTTATTCCCGTATCACCGGGTACTATCGTCCTGTCCTCAACTGGAATGACGGAAAATCTCAGGAATATAAGGATCGCTTAGTTTATAATATTGATACCTCTGTGGTAAAACGCAGCAAAGCACTTGACGAAGTAGTGGAGGATGAGGCTCCCGCTGCTGATGCAAACGACGCTGTTCTCCTGTTTGCTACCAAAACCTGCCCGAAATGCAAAGTGGCCCAATCCCTTCTGGACAAAGCAGGCGTAGAGTACACCAAGCTTTATGTAGAAGAGAACGAAGAACTGGCAAAAAATCTGGGACTGCGGCAGGCACCCACCCTTGTGGTCGGTGATCAGCAGTATACCGAGGTAGCTGGTGTGAAAGCATTTTTAGATAAAACGGCGAAAGTAACCGTTTGACAACAAAATCTATAGGAGCGAAGCCCTTTTATGTATGATATCATAATCGTTGGCGCAGGACCCGCCGGACTTACAGCAGCGCTGTATGCCCGGCGGGCTGAAAAACATGTGCTGATTTTAGAAAAAGACACGTTCGGCGGACAGATTACCTTTTCACCCAAAATTGAAAATTATCCCGGGTTCGGACAAATCGGCGGGAACGAGCTTGCAGACATGCTAATCGAACAAGTGCTGGAACAAGGTGCAGAAATCGAACTGGGTACGGTAACAGGAATCACTGTAGATAAAGCAGGCAAAAAATCTGTACATACCGAAAGCGGCGACACATATGAAGCCTCGGCTGTTATCATCGCGAACGGCGCCCGTCACCGAATGCTGGGCATACCGGGAGAGACTGAACTGGTCGGAAAAGGA
>CATLAS010000030.1 GCA_949878535.1 uncultured Eubacteriales bacterium
TAAAGGGGGCATCCCACACAGGACGAGTATAAAAAGGCCCCCTTGTGCAAAGGGGGCTGTCAGCTAAGCGCAGCGTGCTGACTGGGGGATTGTTAGTAATACTGTCGATTTATTCATACTTCAAACTGATAGCAGGACAATCCCTCCGTCATGCCTGCGGCATGCCACCTCCCTTTACACAAGGGAGGCTTTAAAGTTTGGTAGGAACCTGCGGGCCCCTTTGCACAAGGGGGCCTTTATTTATAGTTGAGTATCTTGGAGCCGCACAGCGGATCCTCACATGGGAGGCTTGTTGTATTTTATAGAAGCCTATGGTGTATTACTTCTCTGTGGAGTCACGTAGCAGGTCCTTGCAAGGAAACCTTGCGAATTTGTAATTTGCCGACCTGTTTCAGAGGGCTTGTGAAATGCGCTCGCACAGGGTAGCCGATAAAGTTTGAAATGAATAAAGGAACTTTCTCCGCGAAGGAAGTTTTTTCAATTTTCAAATAAAGAAAAAGCCGCATGGGTATCCATACGGCTTTTATTATCACAAACTTATCCCAAAAGAGTATCCAAACGTTTGCCGATTTCCTGCAAAAATTCTTCTGTATCCACCTTGCGCTTGTTTTCCAGATCAGACAGAATAAACAGGTCTCCTGTCATGACACCATCCTCAATGGTAGCAATCGTTGCCTTTTCCAGCATGTCTGCATAATTGCAAAGATCCGACAAATTGTCCAGCTCACCCCGCTTACGCAGTGCGCCAGACCATGCAAAAATGGTAGCCACACTGTTGGTGGAAGTCTTTTCACCCTTCAAATGCTTGTAGTAATGACGCTGCACAGTACCATGGGCTGCCTCATACTCATATGCACCGTCCGGAGATACCAGAACGCTGGTCATCATGCCAAGACTACCGTAGGCAGTGGCGACCATATCACTCATTACGTCCCCATCGTAGTTTTTACATGCCCAGATGTATCCGCCGTTGCTGCGGACTACACGGGACACAGCATCATCAATGAGGGTATAGAAATATTCAATCCCCAGTGCATCAAATTTCTCTTTGTATTCCGTCTCAAAGATTTCTGCAAAGATATCTTTGAACCGGTGATCATATTTTTTGGAAATGGTATCTTTGGTGGCAAACCACAAATCCTGTTTGGTGTCCAATGCATAATTGAAGCAGCTGCGTGCAAAGCTTGCAATGGAACGGTCTGTATTGTGCATGCCCTGAATCACGCCGTCACCGTCAAAGGAATGAATCAGCTGGCGGGTTTCATTGCCCTGGGCATCTGTGCAGACAAGTTCGCATTTACTTCCTGCGGGAACCTGCATTTCTGTATTTTTGTAAACATCGCCGTATGCGTGACGTGCAATCGTGATCGGCTTTGTCCATGTAGGTATGTAAGGATTGATTCCTTTGGCAAGAATCGGTGCACGGAACACAGTGCCGTCCAGAATTGCGCGGATAGTTCCATTGGGGCTTTTCCACATTTCTTTCAGGTTATATTCCGGCATACGTGCAGCGTTTGGTGTAATGGTTGCACATTTCACTGCAACGCCGTATTTTTTGGTTGCCTCTGCAGCGTCGATGGTGACTTGATCATCGGTATCGTTTCTGCAAACCAGACCCAGATCATAGTACTCACTTTTCAGATTAACGTGGGGGCAGATCAGAATATCTTTGATCATCTGCCAGATCACCCGCGTCATTTCGTCTCCGTCCATCTCTACCAGAGGCGTTTTCATTTCGATTTTTGCCATAGGTTTCATCCTTCCGTGTGTATATTTGTTTTGCGTTTGCTATTCTAACATGTGTGCGATTTGATTTTACTCAGTAGCATTTGTTTGATTCATGCTGTAGCGCCCTTCAATGGCACGGCGCAGGGTGATTTCGTCTGCATATTCCAAATCCCCGCCTACCGGCATACCGTTTGCAATCCGGCTCACCCGCACGCCAAGAGGAGCGATCAGCCGGGACAGATACATTGCTGTGGTTTCTCCTTCGGGGGTGGGATTGGTAGCAAGAATTACTTCTGTCACACTGCCGTCCAGTCGGGAAATCAGTTCCCTGATTTTCAGCTTTTCCGGACCAATTCCTTTCATGGGAGAGATAACGCCGTGAAGCACATGATACAGCCCATTGTATTCATTCATTTTTTCCAACGCCATTGCTGCACGGAAATCTTCGACCACGCAAATGGTACTTTTGTCTCTGCCCGGTGCAGCGCATACGGGACAAAGATCTGACGCAGAAATATTTTGACAGCATTTGCAAAATCCGATTTCTGTTTTTGCAGCTATCAGCGCCTGGGAAAATGCTTGTACGTCTTCATCGGGGAGATCCAGTACGCTGAGCGTCAGACGCATGGCAGTCTTCCTGCCGATACCATCCAGCCGCCGGAACATATCGCACAGCCGTTCAATCTGTTCTGGATAAACTGCCATAATTAAAGCATTCCGGGAAGCCCCATGCCGCTCAGGGGCCCAGTAACTTTCCCCATTTCCGCATTGTTTGTATCGGATACGGTTTTAATCGCTTCGTTGATTGCGGCAGTCAATATATCCTGCAGGGTTTCGATATCGTCCGGGTCAACAATTTCCGGGCTGATTTCCAGACCGCTGACTTCCAGCTTACCGTTGATTTTCACTTTAACAGCGCCGCCGCCTGCACTGATGTCATATTCCTTTTCATCCAGTTCTTCCTGGAGGGCTGCCATGTCCTCCTGCATTTTCTGTGCTTGCTTCAGCATGTCCTGCATATTGCCCATGCCGCCGCCCCGTCCCTGGGGAAGTCTTGCTTTCATAGTTGGTTCCTCCGTTATATAATCTGTTAAAGCAGCTTTCCGATTTCGTCTGCCGGATCTGCTTCTTTTGCGCCAGCGGCTTTTGCCTCCACAATTACACTTGCTTTACCGTCTGTGATTTTTGCCAGAGCAAAAGCGCTTGCAACTGCTTCTTTTGCATCTGCCTGACCCAGCAAAGATGCAGCAAAATTGTCTGCGCAGATATAAAGCGTTCTGCCGTCGGCAGAGGTACAAATATCTGCCCCGGTGAGAAATCCGGCGAGTCCTTTATGACCTTCATCCAGTCGTGAAAGCGCCTCGCTGATATCCCGCACTTTTTGGGTTGTGCTATCGCTTGCCGCTGTTTTTATATCTCTTTTCGGCGGCTTTGCAGCGGGTGCTGCTTCTTGAACTGCTGGTTCTTCTTTTATAGGTGCCGGTGTTGCTTTGGATACAGGAGCACCCATGTCGATCAGTGCCAGTTTGTCTTCCAGTGCGGAAATCCTTGCGGCCATTGCCTCCGGGGTGACGTCCAACTGGGGTTTGCACATTTTTAAAAGTGCAAGTTCTGCCGTCATCCGCTTTGTTGCTGGGGTGCGCGCCATTTTGGCTGCTGCATCGTCCAGTAAGCTGCATATGTGAATCAGCCGTGGCATGGTAAATTTTTCTGCTGCATCGGTGAGAATTTCCAGTTCCTGAACAGTTAAATCCAGATATGCCGCTGGATCCGGCGCATATTTACAAATGAGCATATCTCGCACAAAGGAAAGCAGCTCTTGCCAGTAAACAGAAATATCTTTCGCAGAGGATACTACTTCCGATACAATGCCGAACAATGCACCTATATCTTCCTGTGCCACATAGGTCAGCGCTTTGGCGGCCGCATCATAACCGGACAGCCCGAGAAGTTCTCTGACCTGCTCCGCCGTAATATCTCTGCCGCCTGCGCCGCACAGCTCCATAAGTCCGATGGCGTCCCGCATGCCGCCTTGTGCCTGCCGCGCCAGCAAAATTGCCGCATCTTCGGACAGAGTCATATTTTCCTGCCCAGCGATATAAGTGAGCCGTTGGGCAATGACTTTCACATCAATCCGGTGAAAATCAAACCGCTGACAGCGGGATATAATGGTCGCCGGGAGCTTTTGCAGTTCTGTGGTGGCAAGGATAAATACAACATGCTCCGGCGGTTCTTCTATGGTTTTCAGCAATGCATTGAAAGCACCTTGGGAAAGCATGTGTACCTCATCGATGATATACACTTTCCGTTTCAGCATTGCGGGGGTGTAGGATGCTTCGTCACAAATTTGACGGATCGCGTCTACACCGTTGTTGGAAGCGGCATCCATTTCGATTACATCGGTTGCGGTGCCGGCTGCGATTTCCCGGCAGGCTGCGCATTGTCCGCAGGGACTGCCGTCCTTTGGCGCTTCGCAGTTGATTGCCCGGGCAAGGATTTTTGCACAGGTAGTTTTACCTGTGCCCCGGGATCCACAAAACAGATATGCGTGGGAAACACTGCTGTGCTCTACTTCATACCGGAGTACATCGGTGATATGCTGCTGTCCGTAAACATCGTCAAACGTGACGGGACGGTATTTTCGGTATAAAGCCTGATGCATTGTGTTACCATGCCTTTCTGTAAGATTGTGCGGATATTTATAAAAACAATACGAGCCTCTAAGAAAGGCCATACACCTGTAATTCGGAAAGACCTTCTGCGCGACATCATACTGACTGCTCAGGACAGGCACCCCGGCGGCACATCGGGTAAACTGCTTAATGCTGCTTGGTTCCCCACCTGACATGGTTCACAGCCGCCGATTGCGCCGGGACCCGTCCCTCAACACAGAAAAAGTATGATACAGACCGTAAAAGGTCAGCCCTCCTAACAGGATGCCACCCCTGCGTATAGCGGATTTCAGGTGCAAGGGCCCGCTAATCCCCCGGCTGGTATGGCCTTTCTCCGAGGCTCGTATTTTATGTCTGCCCAAATTGGCAGGCAACAATATTATAATAACACAAAACGAATAAAAATGCAATTATTTTTGTAGAAAAAATCAAAGAGGGATGTGGTTTAGGCGGATTTTAACCATCTTCTCTGATATTTCCACACAGTACAAACTTACTCTTGTGAGGAGATCTGGTCTGCAGACTTCCAAAGAAGTGATACAGTGCAAGTTTTTACCAAACGCTATAAGCCTCCTCCCAGCAAAAGGAGGTGGCACGGTCAAGCGTAGCGATCGTGTCGAAGGAATTGTCCCTGCTATCATTTTAATGGCACTGCAAATCGATAGTTGTGCTATACAATCCCCCCGTCACGATCGCTACGCTTGACCGTGACACCCCCCTTTGCACAAGGGGGGCTTATACGTTTAAGCAGAATTGTGCGGGAGCTCCCTTTACACAAGGGTGCCTTTTGAAGTTGTGCTATACGGGGAGCACCCATTACAATGCGTTGGGTTCCAGATTCATCTGACTTTTCAGTTTTTCGTCAAATTCCTTTGCAGTGTTCACGCCCATGCGTTTTTGACGGTTGTTCATAGCCGCGATTTCCAAAATTACCGCAAGGTTTCGACCTGGCTTAACCGGCACGATCAAGGAAGGAATGCGTATGCCCATTATATCTACAAATGTGTCGTCAATTCCGAGCCGTTCATACAGTTTGCCCTGTTCCCACGGCTCAAATTCCACTACCAGATCGACCTTTTCCGATTCTTTGACCGCACCCATACCAAACAACTGCCGCACATCTACAATGCCGATGCCGCGCAGCTCTATGTAATGGCGGATCAGAGGCGGTGCTGTTCCTACGATGGATTTGGCGGACACTCTGCGCAGTTCCACTGCATCGTCTGCAATCAGACGGTGTCCACGCTTGATCAGTTCAATTGCAGTTTCGCTTTTGCCGACGCCGGAATCACCTACGATAAGGATTCCTTCTCCGTATACTTCCACTAAAACACCGTGCCGCATAATCGTGGGAGCCAGCTGCACGTTCAGATATGCAATCAGTGCGGCCATAAATTCGCTGGTGTTGGCGTCTGTCCACAAAACGGCAACCTTATGTTTTTCAGCAGCTTCCAGCACAATATCGTCTACAGGATTTTTGTGGGTGTAGATGATCGCTGGCGGATGACAGGACAACAGCGCTTCGATCCGTGCTCTGCGATCTTCTATACTCAGATTTTGCAGATATGCGTGCTCAGTGGTTCCCACAACCTGAATACGATCTGCTTCAAAGCAGTCATAGAATCCCACAAGGGGCAGGGCGGGACGGTTGATTTCCGTTCTGCTGATATTGATTTGGGATGGATCTCCCGGCGTATAAGATACGTTTAACTGTAATTCTTTAATAATTGCCTGCAGGGCAACAGATTTTTTCATGAATAAGACCGTAACCTTTCTGCGCGTTTTTACTTGCAAATGTTTATAGAGGTATGGTATCATAAATAAAAACAGATTGCAAGCGGCAAAAGAAATTTACCTGCGCATGATGTTCAAGCATGGTTCATATATTTATTGTATAATAAAAAATATTATTGATGCATTTCATAATCCACCCTCCCAGTAAAAAGAAACTATCGCATAGTACAAACTCCAACAGCCTCACATAGGAGGCTTTGCCTTAAATGCAGGGCTCCCCCCAGCAAAGGGAGCTGTCGCCAAGCGAAGCGACAGCGACTGAGGGATTGTATTACTATCGTTTTGCAGAATTAGCAAATCGGTGGTAATATTGACAATCCCCCCGCCACGGTCGCTGCGCTTGACCGTGCCCCACTTTGTACAAGGGGGGTAACGGAAGGGGGCACCCTTGCAGCATGCCACCCTTGCATAAGGGAGCTTTAACGGGAAAGGGCTATGCCGTCTCTCTCTGCTGGAAAACCCTGACAAAGACTGCACGCAAATTATGTACATTCAGAAAGGATTACTATGAATATCTGGAATCGTATTAGTAAAATTTCCGCTCTGCTTCTGGCACTTATACTGTGCATTAGCTTGTGCGCCTGTACAGATCCGCTGAAGCCGTCCGAGGAAGATATGGAGCCGGTGCTGATTGTGGACGGCATGGAGGTGCCGTATGCGCTTTATAGGGGACTTGTCCTAAGCTGTCGGGAGCGTGTCGCGGCGGATGCAGATATCTGGAGCGATGCGCAGCAGGCGAAGGATGCGGAAGAAAAGATTCGCAATGAAGTATTGCAGGCAATTCGGGATTTCTATGCAGTTTTTGCTCTCTGTAAAGAATATGATATTGATATCGAAGACGACTATATCATGGAACAGGTGGATCAGATACTGGAGTCGCAGATGGACCAGTATAAAGATACGGATGCCTATGCTGCCGCGTTGGAAAAGGACTATTTAAACCACAGCGTGAATCGCTTGATGCAGCAGAAAGAAGTTTGCAGCAGCACCTTGTATTATACTATGCTCAATAATGGTGCTATAGAAACAGATTCAGACACGCTGCGGGATTTGGTGAACAGCGATGCGTTCATCCGGATTAAACAGATTTTGATTGTAGGTGAGCAAACGTCTGTGTCGGATGACGGAAGCTTTTTCACGCCGGCGCAAAAGCATACTAATGAGGAAGCGCGCCGGCTTGCTGAGCAGGTGCGTGATAAATATCTTGCCGGTGAGGATTTTGACAAGTTGGTACACGACTACGGCGAATCTTTGTATATGACGTCTAATACGGATGGATATTACCTGTGCAGAGGTATGTGGGATCAGGTGAATGAGGACGCTGCTTTCAGCTTGGTGGTGGATCAAATCAGTCCGGTAGTTGAGTCGGATCAGGGCTACAGTATATTCCTGCGGTGTGAAAAGGATGAAGCATACGTGGAGGCAAACTTTACAGAGTTATGTCAGAACTACTATGGGGCGTCGTTCCGACTGGCGCTGGAGGAGAAAAGCGCATCCCTTGAAGTGGAAACGACAGCGCTGTATGATTCCGTCAGCATACAGGATATGAAATAAACCTGATAAGGAACGATAAAGCATGAAATATTATAGGAAATATAAAGCGAAAAAGTTCAAATTTCCCAAGCGGCTGGTATTTGTTCTGGCATTTGCGCTGGCTGTGATCGGGCTGACACTGCTGCTCGGCAATTATTTGAAGCACCGGTTGGACAATGCTCCCATCGATACTTCTGAGCCCCCTCAGGTGGTCACGACGGACGAAAACGATAATCAGGATACTGCCCCCCCTGCAAATCACGATGAAG
>CATLAS010000031.1 GCA_949878535.1 uncultured Eubacteriales bacterium
CTACGCGGCTCCAGCACCAGGGAGCCTTTATAGGTGGGCTGTGTGTGCCCCCCTTGTGCAAAGGGGGGTGCCGATGTAATCGGCGAGGGGATTGTTTGCGCATCTGTTGATTTACTGTTCCTGTAAAATGATCGCAGGACAATCCCTCACCCGCTAACGCGGGAGCTCCCTTTACACAATGGAGCCTTTATAGGTGGGCTTTGTGTGCCTCCCTTTGCTGGGGGGAGCCTAATGAAGTTTGATAAAAGCCAACGCTCTTTGCTGGAGAGGCTTATATAGTTTGAACAAGGAGAGCATATGGAGAACAGAATCATTCAAATAACAGACACCTCCATGCGCGATGGAGAGCAAACCCCAGGCGTTCGGCTGGGCGTGCAACAAAAGGTAGAATTTGCCCGCCAGCTGGAACGGCTGGGCGTGGACGTGATCGAGGCAGGCTTTCCTGCCTCCTCACCGGGGGATTTTCAGGCAGTCCAGTCTGTAGCGCAGACTGTCTCTGCCTGTACGGTGCAAGCCCTTTGCCGAGCAATGCGGGGAGATATCGACACCGCGCTCCTTGCCCTGCGGGATGCAAAAAAGCCCTGCATACATATTTTTCTTGCATCCAGCCCCCTGCATCTCCAATATAAATTGAAAATCACGGAAGAAGAAGCTCTTGCCGCCGTGGCGGACACTGTGGCATATGCGAAAAAATTCTGTCCCTGCGTCCAGTTCTCCCCCGAGGACGCTACCCGCAGCGACTTTGATTTTCTCTGCCGGATGATTGAAACAGCCCTATCTGCCGGCGCAGATGTAATCAACATTCCCGACACAGTGGGCTATACCACGCCGGAGGAATTTTCTGATCTGATTCGCCGGCTTCATGACCAGATCCCCGCCCTCTCTAATGCAATCGTCAGCGTGCACTGCCATGACGATCTGGGACTTGCCGTTGCCAACAGCCTTGCGGCAGTAGGCGCGGGAGCAGCGCGTGTGGAATGCACCGTCAACGGACTGGGTGAGCGTGCCGGCAACGCGGCATTGGAAGAAATCGTGATGGCGCTCCATGTACGTAAGGATATTCTACACGCCTGCACCAATGTAAATACCCGGGAGCTGGTGCGCACCAGCCGGATGGCAGCTTCTCTCACCGCTGTTGCCGTGCCGCCGGGAAAATCCATTGTGGGACAAAACGCCTTTTCCCACGAATCGGGGATCCACCAGCATGGGGTACTGTCCAATCGGGAAACCTATGAAATCATGCGCCCAGCCGATATCGGGCTGGACAAAAACACCCTGATCCTTGGAAAGCTAAGCGGCAGACACGCATTTACCCAGCGGCTGGAACAGCTTGGCTACGCTTTGGATGATAAAGGAATTGACGCGGCTTTTCACCGGTTCAAGGAAATTGCAGATAAGAAAACAGCCGTTACCGATGAAGATATCGGCGCAATCGTAAATGAATATCTGGACGGACTCCACGGCAAGTATTGGCTGGATTCCTTCCAGATTCAATCCGGCAACCATATGAAATCCATGGCGCTCCTGTCCCTGCGGGACGGAGACGAAGTCTTTACGGAAGCCGCTCCGGGTGACGGACCCATCAACGCGGCGTTCAACGCTATAGACCGGATCGCTGGACGGGATGATATTGTTTTGGAAAGCTATTCTATCCGAGCAGTCACCGAGGGAACAGACGCATTGGGTGAAGCGCGGGTAAAAATATCCGCCGCAGGTACATCCTTTTCCGGACGGGGCGTTTCCACGGATATTATCAAAGCAAGCATTAAAGCGTATATCAATGCAGTCAACAAATGTGTTGCTGCCCAGGCAGAGGAAGGCTGAAATCCATGAAACTGGAAATATATGATTCCACCCTGCGGGAAGGAGAACAAAGCGCCACCGTCACCTTCACGTGGGAAGACAGACTCAAAATCATAAAAGAACTGGATCGGCTGGGCGTGTCCTGTATTGAAACGGGAATGCTCACCTATAAGCGGGATCTGGAATGGATCCAGCGTGCAGCGGCATTGGATCTGACAAACGCATCCTTGTCCGTATTTGGCGCAACCCGCCATGCAGGAGAATGCGTCCGAGACAGCGAGCTGCTGCAGCTACTTGCAGATGCGCCTGTTTCCACAGCATGCATTTTCGGGAAAAGCTGGGGATATCAGGTGGAAAAAGTGCTGCGCACCACAAAGGAAGAAAATCTTTCTATGATTCGGGATTCTGTTGCCTATTTAAGGGACGCAGGCAAGCGGGTAATCTTTGATGCAGAGCATTTTTTTGACGGATATTCCGACGATGCAGACTACGCCATATCTGTTTTACACACCGCATGGGAAGCAGGCGCGGACACGGTAGTCCTCTGCGATACCAATGGTGGTATGCTGCCGGACGTGATCGGCATGGCTGCATCTGCAGCTGTAACCGCTGCAGGAGAAGCAACCCGTCAGACAGGCCGCAACTGCAAGGTGGGCATTCACTGCCATAACGATATGGGCATGGCGGAAGCATGCTCTGTCAGTGCAGTGCTCAGCGGAGCTGTGCACGTGCAGGGTACTGTTTCCGGCATCGGAGAACGGTGCGGCAATGCAAATCTAAACACTCTGATTCCGGTGCTCCAATTGAAATTGGGATTTGACTGTATCGGAGAAGGGTTGTCGGGGCTTACCGATACAGCGCGCCGGATCAACGAGCTTGCCAACCGAACCTTTGACGAGCGGGAACCGTTTGTTGGAGGATATGCGTTCACCCATAAGGCGGGAACCCATATTGACGGCGTGATCAAAGCGCCCCGTTCTTTTGAACATATCGTTCCCCAGTCTGTGGGAAATCTGCGCAACGTAATCATCAGTTCCCTGTCCGGCCGCTCCGCTATGGTTGAAAAAATGGCGCGGATTCTTCCCCATCTAGATCGGGAAAGTCCGGAAGTGGCTGCCGCATTGGAAGCGGTGCGCAAAAAAGAGGAAGCCGGCTATTCCTATGACGATGCAGAGGCGTCTCTGCTGCTTGTAATCCGGGAAGCGCTGGGCATGCGGCGGCAGTACTTTAAAGTTCCCCATTTTAAAGTAATGACCGATGAAGGGGGCGAGGCAACCGATAGTTTGCGATCCACTGCAATGATTAAAGTATCTGTGGGTGGTGCAGAAGAGTTGTGTGCCGCAGAAGGAAACGGTCCCGTAAACGCTATGGATACTGCCTTGCGGCAGGCGCTGGTACGGTTTTATCCAGCCATTGATCAGATGCACCTGACCGACTTTAAAGTGCGCGTGATTAGTGGAGGTACCACCGCTGCCGTGGTGCGGGTTGTGATTGAATCCACCGATGGCGTGGCAGTTTGGCGCACAGTAGGCGTTTCGCCAGACATCATCAGCGCAAGCTGGCAAGCCCTGCGGGATTCGGTAGAATATATGCTGGATCTTCGAAATGGGGAAAAAGAAATATAGGTTTGCAAGGGCGAAAAGGCACCCCCCGGCAAATCCACACCAAACAAAAATCCCCCTTGTGCAAGGGACAGGCTCGATTCGAATCACCAAATGTTTTAGGCTCTCATATGAGGTTCACTGTGTGGCTTCAAAGGGAGTTGGCTCGCTGCAAGCATCCACTCAATGAAAAGCCCCCCTTGTGTAAAGGGGGGTGCCGATGTAATCGGCGGGGGGATTGTTTGCGCATCTGTCGATTTACTGTTCCTGCAAAATGATCGCAGGACAATCCCTCACCCGCTAACGCGGGAGCTCCCTTTGCTGGGGGGAGCCTTTATAGGTGGGCTTTGTGTGCCCCCCTTGTGCAAAGGGGGGTGGCGCCAAGCGCAGCGATAGCGACGGGGGGATTGTAAAACCTATCATTTTACAGCATCTTCAAACCGATAGTATTGCTAAACAATCCCTCAGTCTCCGCTCCGCGGGAGCACCCTAGGATCCGCTACGCGGCTCCAGCACAAGGGAGCCTTGTAAAGTCTGTGCATACGCGAGAGCCCCCTTGACTGGAGGGCAGTCTTGTAAAGCTTGTGCACACGTGAGAGCTCCCTTTGCTGGGGGAGCCTTAAACTGTTTATATAACCAAGGAGCAATGATCATGCTGCATGATACCATAGCCGCTATTTCCACCCCCTACGGAAAAGGGGGTATTGCTGTCGTCCGCATTAGCGGCGATGACACCCCCGTCGTTCTCCGTTCCTGTTTCCACACCACCGGACCGGATCCTGTGGAAAACCCTCGCCGGGCTTGCTTCGGTTCTGTCGTCCTGAACGGTGAAACAGTGGATACCTGCCTGGTCACCTTTTTTGCAAATGGAGCATCTTTCACCGGAGAAGCATCTGCAGAAATCAGCTGCCATGGAGGAACTGCCGTCACAGCCGCCGTTTTGGAAGCAGTATTCCGCGCAGGCGCACGCCCTGCCCAGGCAGGTGAGTTTACCCGACGCGCTTTTTTGTGCGGTAAGTTATCTCTGGATCAGGCGCAGGCTGTGGGGCTTTTAATTGACGCAGACACAGACTCTCGTCGTCGCCTTGCAGCCGGTGCACTGCAAGGTGCTTTGCGGGAAAAAACGGAAGGGATGCGTACCCGACTGACCGCACTGCTTGCATCTCTTTACGCTACAATTGACTATCCGGAAGAGGATCTCGCAGAGCAAAGCACAGCAGAAATGGCCGCTGGCTTTTCCGTCGTGACAGAGGAACTGCATACACTGCTCGCCACCTATCGTACCGGAAGTGCAGTAGCAAACGGCGTACAAACTGTTATCTGCGGCGCGCCGAACTGCGGAAAAAGTTCATTATATAACCGGATTCTGGGACAGGATCGGGCAATTGTAACAGATATTGCCGGCACAACCAGGGATACTCTTTGGGACACTGCGGATTTCGGAGGAATCACCCTGCGTCTTGCAGACACCGCCGGACTGCGAGAAGAAGGGGAAGCTGCGGATCTTGTGGAACAAATTGGAGTAGAGCGTTCCCGCCGCAGTATAGAGGAAGCAGAACTGATTTTTATTGTTTTGGACGGCTCCCGTCTTCTGGAAAAGCAGGAAGAAGAGCTGCTGTCCAAGCTGAGTCAGCGCCAAGATGCAGTAAAAATTGCCGTAATCAACAAGGCAGATTTATCTCCCACACCAAAGCTTAATTTAGATATGGTTCAATCTATGACAGACGCTGCTGTGGTTCTATCGGCAAAAACTGGGGAGGGAATGGATTCTCTTGCCAAAGCGGTAGCTGCACAATATGAAACACAAGATCGTTCCTATGCAGCAGCGCCCCTGATTTGGGATGCCCGCCACAAAGCTACTTTAGAGGACGCCATATCTCTGCTGGAAACAGCAACCCAAGCACTGAATGCCGGCGAGCCGGCAGACGGCGTTTGCACGTTAGCGGAAGAAGCGCTGGCAAGTTTGTCCATGCTGGACGGCAGAGGCGTTTCGGAAGAAATTGTATCGGAAATATTCTCCCGGTTTTGTGTGGGAAAATAAATAGAATATGCAAGGATAAAAAGGCTCCGAGGGAATGGTACACCGCTGTGACCTCCCATGTGAGGATCCGCTGCGCGACTCCATAAAGGGGCGCGGCAAGTTTTGCCCACTTAAGTCCCCGGCAAATGGGGGGCTTGCCATAGATCCCGCACACTAAAAGCCTCCCCCAAGCAAAGGTGAAAGCTCGCCAAGCTTCCACCCACGTAAAGCCCCCTTGTGCAAAGGGGGGTGGCTCGCTGTAAGCGAGTCGGGGGGATTGTCTAAGCAATACTGCCGATTTGAAAGAATTACAAAATGAAAGCAAAGACAATCCCTCAGTCACGGCTTTGCCGCGACAGCTCCCTTTGCACAAGGGAGCCTTTTAGTATGAGGGATCTATGGAGAGCTCCCCCTTTGCTGGGGGGAGCCTAATAAAGTTTATGCCGCATGACTTCTCCCTTTACTGGGAGAGGCTTTTTTATTGGTACAGCACCGTACGGCATAAGGGCGTCTTTTTATCTATGCTTTTCTAAGAGAAATTTTTTCATTTCTCCTTTTTAAAATATTTCCTATGTTTTTTCCTCCCGTTCCATATAAAAAAGCGGAAAATCCCTTGACTGACGGCACCTTTGGGTATATAATGATTTATATGTATGCTTATATTCCGGCATCCCGCCGACTTTCATATATACCTTTAAAAGCCAGGCTTTCGGACCGTTTTGGCAGTATGCATATGAATTTGATTTTTGATTGATAAAAAGATCACTTGGAAAAGGAGGTATTGCATTGCCCGCTGTTGCAACTTACATAATTATTGCGGTTGTCGCTGCCATCGCCGGCATTGCGGTTGGTGTGCCTGTCGGTATTACCTACCGTAAAAGAATTGCTGAAGCACAGATCGGTTCTGCCGAACTGCAAGCAAAAAAAATTATCGCTGACGGAATGAATCAGGCGAAAGCAGACGCCGCTGCAGCAAAAAAAGAAGCCCTTATTGAAGCAAAAGAAGAAATGCTTCAGGCGAAAAATGAATTCGAACAGGAAATCAAAGAGCGGCGCAGCGAACTGTCCCGTCAGGAACGCCGCGTCCAATCTAAAGAAGAAACTCTTGACCGAAAAACCGACGCATTGGAAAAGAAAGATGAAAACCTGTCCAAAAAAATTGAGGAAAACGAGCGCGCTGCCGAGGATTTACAGAATCTGAAAACGGAAGCTCGTATGACTCTCCAGCGTATTTCCGGCATGACCGCTGAACAGGCAAAAGACAAACTGATTGAAGAAATGGTGGAAGAAGTCCGCCATGAGCAAGCCAAAAAAATGGTGGAGCTGGAACAGGAATTCAAAGATGAGGCGGACGATAAAGCCCGCAACATCATTGCCCAGGCTATCCAGCGCTGCGCCGCGGATCACGTTGCAGAAATTACAGTTTCCACTGTAACCCTGCCAAATGAGGACATGAAAGGGCGGATTATCGGTCGTGAAGGTCGGAATATCCGTACCATTGAAACCCTCACCGGCGTAGATCTAATCATTGACGACACACCGGAAGCAATCACAATTTCCAGCTTTGATCCTGTTCGCCGCGAGGTAGCGCGGATCGCACTGGAACGGCTGATTACCGACGGCAGAATCCACCCCACCCGCATTGAGGAAATGGTGGAAAAAGCAAAACATGAGGTTGACGTTGCAATCAAGAAAGCGGGTGACGCCGCTACCTTTGAAACCGGTATTCACGGTCTGGGCGGCGAACTGGTTCGCTTGCTGGGTCGCTTAAAATACCGTACCAGCTATGGTCAAAACGTTCTCAATCACTCCATTGAAGTATCCCTTCTTTCCGGCGTGATTGCGGACGAGCTTGGCGTGGACAACATGCTGGCAAAACGTGCTGGTTTGCTGCATGATATTGGTAAAGCACTTACTGCCGAGATGGAAGGTTCCCACGTACAGCTTGGTGTGGATATTGCAAGAAAGTATAAAGAAAGCAAGGACGTGATCCATGCCATCGAAGCCCACCACGGCGATGTGGAGCCCCAAACCCTTGTGGCGATGATCGTGCAGGCTGCAGATGCGATTTCTGCCGCACGTCCCGGCGCACGCCGCGAAAATCTGGAAAATTATATCAAACGGCTTACCAAACTGGAAGAAATCGCAAAGAGCTTTGAAGGCGTAGAAAAATCCTTTGCAATCCAGGCAGGACGTGAAGTTCGAATCATGGTGAAACCGGAAGTTGTTTCGGATGACCGCATGCCTCTTGTAGCACGGGATATCGTGAAAAAAATTGAGGACGAGCTGGAATATCCGGGACAAATTAAAGTACATATTGTCCGGGAAAGCCGCGCAATTGATTACGCAAAATAAGAACCCGACCCGTCAACACAATTAAAAATTGCGGACGGGTACCCCGGAACCTTGTTGCTTACACAATAAGAATAAAAATCCCTTCTCAATCGAGAAGGGATTTTTTTGTTTTGCAGGAACTATGTAAGGCTCCCTTGTGCAAAGGGAGCTGTCACG
>CATLAS010000032.1 GCA_949878535.1 uncultured Eubacteriales bacterium
ATCACTTCGCTTGGCGACAGCCCCCTTTGCACAAGGGGGTATTTAATAGTTATATACTAACGAGATATGCCCCAAGAGTTCGCTCTGCGAACTTTCACACAAGAGAACCTTTACTACGCGACAACTCCCTTTACCGAGGCGAACTTCACCTTTATTTACTTACTGCCCATCTTCGACAGCATCAAATCTCCGCTTACCGTATCAAAGCTAAATTTGGCAGATCCTGCTCCCACTTTGTATACATCATTTTCATATGTCTCGCCTTCAAAATCACTGATCATCCTGCCCGATACAGAATCATATTCACATGCAAACGAACTGTCCCCCGGCAAGGTGATTTGAAAAGCACCAGATACGCTGTTTCCCTCAAAGGAAACAGGACATTCCGTGCATATCGCTGTAAGTGTGCCGCTAACCGCATCTGTTTCTATCTCTTGAAAAGTACCGGACAGCGCAATATCCCCCGATGTGGTATCAATAGATGCCTGCTTTGCCGCACCGTCTATGGTTATCCCGCCAGATACTGTGTCAATGCTCAATTTTTCTGTCTGGATATCCTGCACAAACACTGCTGCAGATACAGTATCTACAGATATTTCCGCAATTTTATCTGCATACGCTTCCGGCACCAGCACTTCTAAATCCTTCGGTTCCGGCTTGGACAGACGGAAACCATAGCTTTTACAAAACCGTATTTTCAGAGTGTCCCCGTCCAGATAGTGATGCAAAAGATTTTCTTCGCTGGGATACGGACTGTTATCAGAAAACTGCAGCATCTCCCCATCATAAACCTTCACGGTCACATTGCCGCTGATCCAGTCTATATCAATAGCATCCACCGTTTCCAAATCCACTTCGCCGTTTCCCGCCGTATACAACTGAGCATCGTCATATTCATATTCCATGCTGCAGCTTACCAGTCCTAAACACAGCAAACAAACTGTAAATAAACAAACGACTTTTTTCATAGGGCTCCTCCTTAATGCTTTTCACATATTTATATAGTACCACAAATCCAGAAAAATGCAACTAAAGATTGACTTTATCCGGAATCAGATATATAATTAAATAAGTATGTTTTAGAAATACTTACATTGGTTCTATATTAGGAATGGAGCATATATCATGTATCAGGATAAAAAAGTGGTGTTTTCCGGTGTGCAGCCTTCCGGTGTGCTAACGCTTGGAAATTATCTCGGTGCAATCCGAAACTTTCCCAAATTTTCTGAAGAATATCGGTGCTACTACTGTGTGGTAGACGAGCACGCCATCACAGTACGGCAAAATCCTGCCGATCTGCGGCGCCGTACCTATGAGACCCTCGCACTGTATATCGCCTGCGGCCTGGATCCAGAAAAAAATGTTATATATGTGCAAAGTCACGTGTCCGCTCATGCAGAGCTTGGTTGGATTCTGGATTGCTATACCATGTTCGGCGAATTGTCCAGAATGACGCAGTTTAAAGATAAAAGCAAGAAGAATGCCGACAATGTAAACGCAGGACTGTTTACCTATCCTACATTGATGGCAGCAGATATACTTTTGTATCAGACAGAGCTTGTCCCTGTTGGGGATGACCAGAAACAGCATCTGGAAATCACCCGGGATATTGCCGGACGGTTCAACAGCATTTACGGAGATGTATTTGTAATTCCCGAACCATTCATCAGTAAGACCCCCGCCGCCCGTATTATGAGTTTGGCTGAACCCACCAAAAAAATGAGTAAATCCGATGAAAATGAAAACGCCACTGTGCGCATTCTGGACCCCAAAGACGTTATCATTCGCAAGTTCAAGCGTGCGGTTACGGATTCTGATACGGTTGTTCGTGCAGCAGAAGGAAAAGATGGCATCATCAATCTGATGTCCATTTATAGTGCGCTGACCGGCAAAACATTCCCGGAAATTGAACAGGAATTTGCAGGCAAGGGTTACGGCGATTTTAAGCTTGCCGTAGGAGAAACCTGCGCAGATGTTTTGGCTCCGGTTCAGGCAGAATACGCACGGCTGATTGCTGATAAAAAGTATCTGGAAGAAGTTATGGCAAACGGCGCCCGCGAAGCAGCAAAAGCTGCTATGAAAACCTTATCAAAAGTTCGCAGAAAAGTTGGATTTACTGATCTGCCCCGATACTGATATGGAAAAAACGATTATTGGCGTTGTTGACCGGGTTGAAGAAGGAATAGTTGTATGCTTTCCAGATGACGGAAGCGAAAAAATCACTTTTCCTGTCGCTTCCTTTGGAACAATCCGGGAGGGAGATGCTTTGGCGCTTACAGTAATAATGCAGGATGGTAAGCAAACGGTTATCAGTGTGCGTCCAGCAACCGACACAGAGCATATAGACCGCAAGCAGGAAAATGCGCTGCGTTTGCGCCGCTTGTTTGATAAGAATAGGTAAATATAATTAATATATTCTGACATGCCCGGATTTGAAACCTGGTGAACTGAATAACGATTTGTATAGCCAAAATGGATGAATGGAGATTAAAATGAAAACAAAAGCAGTTAGATTATACGGAGTAAACGATATCCGCACAGAAGAATTTGAACTTCCGCCGTTACAGGATGATCAGATTTTAGCAAGAGTGATTTCGGACAGTATTTGCATGTCCTCCCATAAAGCCGCATTGCAGGGAGCTGCGCATAAGCGTGTACCGGACGATGTAGCTGATTCTCCCATTATTCTGGGACATGAATTCTGTGGTGAGCTGATTGAAGTTGGTAAGAAGTGGCAGGACAAATTTAAAGCGGGAGACCGTTTTGCAATTCAGCCTGCAATTAATTATAAAGGCTCCCTTGCTGCTCCTGGGTATTCCTACCATGATATTGGCGGCGGCGCTACATATGTAATTATCCCAAATGAGGTAATGGAATGCGACTGTCTGCTGCCATATCAGGGCGAAGCTTTTTACTGGGGCAGTTTGGCTGAACCGATGAGTTGTATTGTTGGCGCTTTCCATGCAAATTATCACACAACTCCGGGCAAATACGAGCACCGTATGGGCACCATTGAAGGCGGTGCTATGGCAATCCTTGCCGGCGCAGGTCCTATGGGACTGGGTGCTGTAGATTACGCGATTCACGGCGGCCGCGCACCTTCCCTGTTGATCGTTACTGATATTGACGATGAACGTCTTACCCGCGCAGCCTCTTTGATTACGCCGGAAGAAGCGAAAAAGCACGGTGTTGATCTGCGATATATCAATACTGCCGGAATGGATGATCCTGCAAAATATATGCGGGAACTTACCGGCAAAGACGGATTTGACGATGTATTTGTGTTTGCACCGGTTGCGCCCGTAGTTGAAATGGCAGACGCCATTTTGGGCAGAGACGGATGTCTTAATTTCTTCGCAGGCCCCACCAATCCAGAATTCTCCGCCAAGTTTAATTTTTATAATGTACATTATGCAGCCACACACATTGTAGGTACTTCCGGCGGCAACAATGCGGATTTGATTGAGTCTATTCGCTTAATGGAACAGCAAAAAGTGAATCCCTCCTGCATGATTACCCACATTGGCGGTTTGAATGCGGACGCACAAACTACAATTGACCTGCCAAATATTCCCGGCGGCAAGAAGCTGATATACACGCACGTAACGCTGCCGCTGACTGCGATTGCAGACTTCCGTGCTGAAGCAGAAAAGGATAGTACTCATGCAGCGCTTTTTGCTGACTTGGCAGACATTTGTGAAGCAAATAACAACTTGTGGTGCCCAGAAGCTGAAAAGCGCCTGCTCAGGGATATAGATTTTACACTGTAAGTGAATATAACTTAGCCCGTAGATTAAAATCTACGGGCTTTTTAACGTACATCTGTTTAGCAAATCCTTCTAAAGAAATTTACTGGCAAGCAATCTATTGTAATGATAAACTCCATGTGCAACATCTTAAAGTCTCTCTCAGTAAAAGGATGTGGCACGCCACAATCCTCACCAATCTTTATAAGCCTCCCATGTGAGGGTCCGTTTCGCGGCTCCATAGGGAGGTGACACGCCACAGGCTACAACGGAATTCCAAGCCTCCCTTGTGTAAAGGGAGGCAACATGCCGCAGGCTTTCACAATTCCTAGCCCCCCCCCTTGTGAGAATCCACTTTACGGATCAATAGGGAGCTGGCATACCACAGGCTACCACAAATTCAAAGCCTCCCTTGTGTAAAGGGAGGTGGGTTTTGCGCAGCAAAACTCGGAGGGATTGTTTATATAATACCGTCGGTTTATTGATTACCCAAACTGACAGCAGTACAATCCCTCACCCGCTACGCGGGAGCTCCCTTTACACAAGGGAGCCTTTTTATTGGATTGGAGCTATGCGGTATACCACCTTTGCACAGGGGGTCTTTTTATTGGATTGGAGCTATACGATATGCCACCTTCACAAGGGATCTTTGTTTTTTATGTGCGCGCGACATGCCCCAGAGGTTCGTAAAACATCATCCCTCACAAGGGGCTTTTGTTTTGCCATGTGGCAGTTTCCTTTAACTGGGCGGTCTCCCAGCCTTAAGCCCAACTAAATATCCCCTATGCAAAAGAAGCAGTACACATGCAAAATCTCTCATAATTCGACGCAAAGTTTTTCACTCTATCTTATAAAGGCTACGCGCAAAGCTAATTGCCTGAAACTTACATTACCATGAAAAAAGCGCCGACACAAGTCGACGCTTTTTATAATTTTGATTAACCTGTAATACCAGAACGCTCGATACCTTGAATAATGTATTTCTGTGCGAATACATAAATCAAGAGGAGCGGCAGTAGAATCAAAATTCCACAGGTATTAGTTATTGCCGAGTTGTACATATTTGCCGCAGCAGATGTGATGTTGAGGGATGTAGGAACTGCCACAATATCGGGCATCAGCGTAGGTCCGGAAGTAGTGTAGAACAAATCTGTGTAGAAATTGTCTGTCCACTGCCAGGAGAATGCAAACATAAACACGGTAATCATCATAGGTATGGACAACGGCAGAATGATCTGAATAAAAGTACGGAATACGCCTGCACCGTCCACATATGCGGATTCCTCTAATTCATCCGGCACACCTTTGAAGAACTGACGCATCAGGAAGATATACAAACCATTCTTGAAAGCCAGTGCTGTTGCGGACATAATCCACAGAGGCCAGTATGTATTGAGAAGGTTCAGCGAAGGATTTTCCAGAAGCCGCAGCCAGTCTACTACACCGCCGCCCAACAGATTCAGAATTCCCAATATATCAAAATACCGGAATTCCATAAACATGGACAGCTGCAAAGTAGAGTGCGGCACAATCATCGTAAAGACGACCAGAAGGAACAGCAAGTTATTGAATTTAAATTTGAACTTAGCAAATCCGTAACCAACCAGACAACATACAAAAGTCTGAATCAGGGCACAAGATCCTGCAAGCACAAAGGTATTCAACAATGCTGACAGATATCCGTTTTCCATAATAATGGCTTTGTAAATATCCAGAGTGGGATATTTCGGAATCAGACGCACCGTTACATCTACAAAGTCCTCGGGACTCATAAAGGAAGATGCGATTTTGGAATAGAACGGGAACAAAATAACATAACACACGCCAAGGAGCAGCAGAAACCGGAACAGATACCATACTACTCGCTTAAGGAAATACAGGGACAGATACTTAGATCTGAGCCGTTCGAGAAGAGGTGTGCGGTCAAACTCGACGCGGATTTTATTTTTGCTCTCTCTTTTAACTTTGGGAGCATTCGGAACCTGGTTTGTCATTTGCACAATCCTCCTTTCTTAGTCTTTCCTCTGGTAGAATACGAACAGACTAACGATTCCCGCTACAGCTGCCACAACCAACATAACAAGCAAGAAGTACATCCATGCCATAGCAGAACTGATTACGTTTCCGTCACCACCTGTTTTATACAGTGCATTTACATATGCCATAACCGAGTTACTGCCTGATGTAAACGAGTCTATAACTGTATAAATTGCATTTACCAAAATCATTGGTGAAATAATCGGCAATGTAATTTTCCAGAAGGTCTCCCAAGAGGACGCACCTTCAATTTCGCAGGATTCGTAAATCGCAGGAGAAATTCCCTGCAGTCCCGCCAGGAAAATCAGCATCTGTACACCGGAGCGGTTAACAATATCAAAAATATTGTTAACCAGCTTGGTAACATTGGCGGCAAGTTCACTGCCGACAACCATGTTGTTAAACAGATTCTGCAAATCTGTTGCGGATATAATTTCGGCTACACCGCTGGAACCGCCTCCGGTTTCAATATCGCCACCGGTAGATCCCATATAATCACCCAGAATATTTCCCGCATCAATATCTGCAATCAAACCGGTAGTAAGCAAAACCGGGATAAAGAAAATTGCACGAAATGCTGCGCGGCCTGCCATCTTCTGGTTAAGCAGCAATGCGATGAACAGAGAGAACAGAAGAATTGCAGGAATTTCCAAAATCAATCCACCTAGACCGGACATCAATGTTTCCACGAAATTTGCATCGTCCAATGCTCTCTGAAAGTTTCCAAGTCCTACCCAAACCAACTCGAAACCGCCGCCAGCAATAATGTCAATTTCATGGAAACTATATTTGATAGAATCAAATATAATCGGAAGATAAATCAGAAGGAAGCCAAAGAGAAACGGTGCGATAAATAACCAACCTGCTCTTGATTTTTTTGCCTGCAGACTGGCGCCGCGTTTTCTTTTCTTAACAACGCCAAGTTCTTGGCTGCTTTTTGTTTTTTTAAGTAAAGCCATATTTACCTCCTTCCCTTATCCGTCGATTCTGATGAAATTCAACGCTTCAACCTCATGGGTTTCGCCGCCGTATTCAACAGTAATATCGTATGAATTATAGTTGATTATAAAGCTTGTGCCATTTTCATATTCTACACGTACAACGGATCCGCGGACTGTTTCATATTTTTGTGTGGTGCTACTGGAAGAAGGACGGCTGCTGGAACTGCCGCCGGCATAGCCGCTGGAACTGCCGCCACGCTGTGCTTCCAACTCCGCACGCAGTCTTTGACGCTCTGCTTCTGCTGCCCGTTTGGATTCAGCTTCATTATCGCCTGCAGTAGTTGATGTATCACCTGCATCAATTATACGCAAAGCGTTCAAAAATTCATGGTTTACAATCCGAGAGGTCTGCAAATCACCAAGCGCTTTATTTACAATGTCATAATACTGAATCATATCATCCTTCCAGATCTCATAGCCAACAGAGTAATACTTGTTGTATGTATCAGATTCTTTCAGGGCATTCGTATTTTGGTTGCTCAAAACAAAATAGAGATTTGCGCCATTTTCAATTGCTTTCAGCAAGGAATACTGTACGTCGCCTTGCATGTTCAGCGCGCTGCCTGTGTAATTTACATAGCCATGCAGCACCATGGATACAAAGGGAACAGATTCACTTGCACGCAAGTAGTTGCTAGACTCCGTAGGGATATCCAAAATATGATTTGCATAGGGCAAAACGTAAGCGTTACCGCCATTCACCATAACATCATATTTTTCAGAGAGTTTTTCAAGCATTTGTGTTGTAAATGCTTTGGAATCCTCCCGGTTGTACGGCTTATCGCTGTCAAAGTCGGAGTTCAGATCACTTCCCAAGGTTGATACTGAAATTGCTTTGGTATCATACTTGCTGTAATCCTTATCAAATTTCTCATAGAAGAAATCGTATGCAGACGGCGAAATTGCCAGCGCATAATCCGATTCAAAGCTCTGCATTGCCGCATCATATTCCCGTTTGGACCTATAACTGTCATC
>CATLAS010000033.1 GCA_949878535.1 uncultured Eubacteriales bacterium
TGCGTCCAGTATGATTTTCTTATGTTCAAAAATCCTTTATCCATTAAGTTATCTATTTCATCCAAAGCACGCTGCTCATAAAACGCATAACGGATTTTTTTACCGCCTCGGATCTTCTCCGGCGGGTTTGGAATAATGCCAAAATTTGCATTCATCGGCTGAAACGCCGCTGCACCGCCTTCGCTTACGTAACGCGCCATAGCGCCGATCATTGTGGTATTTGGAAACAGTGTTCTGCTCTCACCAAATCCCCGCCGCACAGCGGAAATTCCTGCGACAAATCCGGAAGCCGCTGATTCCACGTATCCCTCTACACCGGTCATCTGGCCGGCAAAAAAGAGGTTATCCCGCTCCCGCATAGAATAATCCGCATTCAGCAGCATTGGTGAATGCAAAAACGTATTTCTGTGCATTACGCCGTACCGCATAAAGGCCGCATTTTCCAGGCCCGGAATCATCCGAAACACACGCCTTTGCTCTGGAAAGGTTAAATGCGTTTGAAAGCCCACCAGATTATACATGGTGCCTTCTCTGTTTTCCTTACGGAGCTGCACCACAGCATAATATTTTTCATCCGTTCCGGGGCGGCTGATTCCTACAGGCTTCATGGGACCGAACCGCAGTGTATCTTCTCCCCGGCGCGCCATAACCTCCACCGGCATGCATCCTTCAAAAACCTTTAGCTTTTCACCTTTTTCAAAATCATGAAGCTGCGCTTCTTCAGCAGTGACCAGTGCCTCATAAAATGCTGTATACTCTTGCTTATTCATAGGACAATTGATATAGTCCGGCGTTCCCTTGCCGTATCTGGAAGCGAAAAACGCCTTGTTCATATCAATGGTGGAATAATCTACAATCGGCGCAGCGGCGTCAAAAAAAGATAGCTGTTTGCCGCCTACCAATGCTGCGATTTTGTCAGCCAGCGCATCGGAAGTGAGGGGACCGGTTGCAATGATCGTAATTCCATTCTCAGGAATTTGGGTCACTTCCTCTTCCACAATCTGAATATGTGCATTTGTACGGATTTTCTCCGTTATATAATCGGAAAAGGCGGTGCGATCCACCGCCATTGCGCCGCCGGCAGGTACGCTGGTAGCCTTTGCCGCTTCCATGATAAGCGAACCCATGCGGGAAAGTTCTTCTTTTAAAAGACCCACTCCGCTGGTTATATCTGCACTGCGAAGAGAGTTGGAACAAACCAGCTCCGCAAATCCCTTGTATGAATGGGCGGGTGTCATTTTCTTCGGCTTCATTTCATACAGCACTACATCTGCTCCCAGGCGCGCCGCCTGCCAGGCTGCTTCACAGCCTGCCAGACCTGCGCCGATTACTGTTACAGTCATGCTTCTGCATCCTCAGCGGGAAGATCCCGCTTATAGCCGCAGCCGTCTTTTTTACATATCAGCATATTTTTTCCTTTTTTACGATACAACATTTCTCCGCAGTCTGGACATTTTTCCGTGGTAGGCAAATCCCATGAAGAGAAGTCACAGTCCGGATATTTTGAACAGCTATAAAAGACCGTTCGATTTTTTCCGTATTTCGTCACAAGCGGACTGCCGCACTTAGGACAGTTCACCCCAAGTTCTTTTACTTTTTGCTTGGTAAATTTACAGGTGGGATATTTCACACAGGCATAAAACGCGCCGTACCGTCCGGAACGCAGCACCATATCGGAACCACAGACCTCACATTTGAAGGGGGCAATTTCCGGTTCTTTTTCCTCCGTTCCCTCTTCTTTCTTGTTGAGCGGCTTGGTATTTTTGCAGGTAGGGTAGTTGGGACATGCTGCAAACTTGCCATACCGTCCCTTTTTCACGATCATTTTGCTGCCGCACAGTTCGCACACAATATCTGTTTCTTCGACGGGAAGCTGAATATCCTCTTTGGAAACGGTGCTTTGCGCTGCTTCCAACTCTTTGGCAAATCCATCATAAAATCCGGACAGCACTGTCTCCATATTCTCTTTACCGTTTTCGATACAGTCCAGTTGGTCTTCCATAGAAGCTGTAAACTGATACTCTACAATATCCGGAAAGGACTCGATCATAATTTTCGTAATCACTTCGCCCAGCGGAGTAGGAACAAGAGATTTTCCCTCACGGGTAACATATCCTCTGGAATTGATTATCGTAATAATCGGGGTATAGGTTGAAGGTCTGCCGATTCCCTTTTCTTCCAAGAATTTGATGAGGGATGCTTCTGTATACCGCGGCGGCGGTTCCGTAAAATGCTGGGCAGGCAAAATGTCCTTGTTTTCCAGCATGTCGCCCTCTTCCACAGCCGGCAGACGTTTGTTTTTATCTTTTGCCTCTTTTTCTTCCTTTTCCGATTCCAAGGTTTCTTCGTATACAGCCATATATCCGTCAAATGTTACTGTATAACCGGTAGCGCGGAATAGATATCCTGCACATTCCATATCCAGTGCAACCGTTGCAAGCTGCGCGTTTGCCATCTGGCTTGCCATAAACCGATCCCAGATCAGCTTATACAGGCGATACTGATCCCGCGAGAGATGCTTTTTCACCTTTGCAGGATCCAATGCCATAGAGGACGGACGAATGGCTTCATGGGCGTTCTGGGAATTGGCTTTGGATTTATAATTGCGTGCTTCCTTCGGACAATATTTTTCACCGTACTTATCCAATATATATTCTCTGGCAGCAGTCTGGGCTTCTGCTGCAATCCGCAAAGAGTCTGTACGCATATAGGTAATCAAACCCTGCACCCCACCGTCGGAGCCCAAGTTGATTCCTTCATACAGTTCCTGCGCCACACGCATTGTACGCTGGGATTGGAAATTCAGCTTTTTGGAGGCTTCCTGCTGCATGGTGGAAGTTGTAAAAGGTGGCGCGGGAGATTTTTGCTTTGTTCCCTTGCGGATGTCTGTCGCAGTAAAAGCCTTTCCCTTTACTGCATCACAAACCATCTGCGCTGCCTGTTCATCGGGCAACTCCATTTTTTCTTTTTCCCCCGCTCGTCCATGGAAGCGAACTGTCAGCTCTTTCCCCTTTGCAGTAACAAGCACCGCGTCAATTGTCCAGTATTCTTTCGGATCGAAAGCACGAATTTCGTTTTCGCGATCTACAATAATCCGCGTTGCCACAGACTGAACACGTCCGGCAGACAAACCACTCTGCACCGTTTTCCACAGAAACGGGCTAAGTTTATAACCAACGATACGGTCCAGAATTCGGCGCGCTTGCTGTGCGTTCACCAAATCCATATCCAGTCCGCGGGGAGCCTTGATCGCCTCTTTAACGGCGCTTTTGGTGATTTCATTAAACGTTATACGCTTTATATTGTCAACGGGAATTCCAAGCGCAGTTGATAAATGCCAGGATATTGCTTCGCCCTCCCGGTCAGGGTCAGTTGCCAGAAATATTCTGTCAGCATTTTTAGCTTCTTTTTTCAGTTCTTTGATCAGATCCCCTTTCCCGCGAATATTGATATAATGGGGACTGAAATGGTTTTCTATATCAATTCCAAGTGTAGATTTAGGTAAATCACGAACGTGACCCTTAGAAGCAACAACACGATAGCTGGGTCCAAGATACCCTTTGATTGTCGTTGCTTTTGCAGGTGACTCCACGATAACTAAATTGGTCATTTAACAACCATGCCTTTCTTGACTTTGTGCCCAGTGGCACAAGGAAAGCCGTGAAAAAGCGTATTTGAAGCAAGACTAGCTCCATTTTTCACGAAAGAAAATTTGTCATTTTTATATGTGATATAAAAGGTATATGTGATAATTCACGGTTTATTATACGCATCCATCATCTTTTTTGCAAGAGAAAATGAAAAATATATCATTTCATTCGTCAGGATTTGGCTCTCTGCTAGATATAATATCCGACGCACGCTTCAAAAAATACCCTCCTGCGCCTGCCTCAACCGCTCCTGCAATTTCCAGCATTGTCATGGAAGTCATAACCTGCTGCAGCGGGAATCCCTTGCGGGCAATCTCGTCCGGCAACATAGGCACGTCTGGTTCCATTGCTTCATAGACTTTCAGATCTGCCGCATCCAACGCATCCATATTGATTGGATTTGGCTTCTTTGGTTCGTCCAACGGCGGTAAAATTGGCGCTTTCCTAACTTTCTTTGTTTTTTCCGGTCTGGAAGCATTCTGGTCCGCGGCTCTGTCTGCCAAAACTGCTTTTTTGTCCTGACCGCGCTTTGCAATCTGATGTTTGCGCACAGCACTGTCTACATCTACCGGAAACTGTGTCATCGCAGCTCTGCCGACTTTCAAAGTATGAGGGTACAGGAACTCATACCTTGAAACAATATCTATGGCTCTTGTAACAGGTGTTGCACCCTGTGTCAGCAAGTAATTTGCCCCGTCAGAGTTTTTATCGCCAACACGTCCAGGCACAGCATATACATCCCGTCCCTGATAAAGCCCGTGGCGTGCTGTAATCAGTGCGCCACTCTTCATTTCTCCTTCAATCACACAAACGCCCTGTGCGAGTCCGCTGATAATCCGGTTGCGTATTGGAAAATTACATCCATTGGGAGAAACACCAGGAGCATACTCCGTAAGAATCGCGCCTCTATGTTTAACATGCTCAAACAGAGATTGATGCTGTTTGGGATAAATCACATCAATTCCGCAGCCAAGCACCGCCACAGTAATTCCGCCTTCCTCCAGAGCCGCTGCCATGGCAGCTCCGTCCACACCCAAAGCAAGACCGCTGATCAGGCATGCCCCTGCACGCGCAAGACCGGCACCGATCTCACATGCCATTTTCTTGCCATACTCGGACATTGTGCGTGTACCTACAACAGCGCAACTGAACAAATCGTCAAAATTGGGCAGAGTTCCCAGACAATACAGCACCATAGGCATATCCTGCAGAGATAAAAGACTTTTGGGATATACTGCATCACCGGGTACGATCACCTGCGCACCTGAATCATCGCACCACTTCAGGATAGCTTCCTCTTCCGATGTATCCTTGCGCAAAAGTCTAGCAAGCACTTTATTCTCAATGTGCACGCCGCAATCCTTCAAATCCTTTTCTTTCGCTTTGTACACTTCTTTTGCATTATGAAACGCCCGGACAAGACTGACCGCACACTTACTGCCAACGCCGCATGCATGGGATAGCCAAAGCCAGTATTTTCTTTCGTCTCTCATTTTTATTCAGCACAGCAGAGGTTTTACCTCGCGGCGTCCTCCCAATATGTAAGCTTTATTGCAGTTTGCTGTATTCCCACAAAAGTACTGCTGCCGCTGCAGCCGCATTCAGACTTTCCGTTTTATCCGTCATGGGAATCTTGATAGTTGCATCGCACAAACGAAGGGCTGTATCAGAAACACCGTGTCCTTCATTTCCCAGGATAAGACAATCCGTAGGCAGAAGCAAATCTTTCCCCAAAGTAATTCCTGTATCAGATAGTGCCGCCGCAAGAACGCGCCGCCCTGTCTGTTGTAAGCACGCAATTGCATCGTCAAGCGCATCACAGGGACTGACAGATATTTTGAAAAAGGCTCCCATGGTAGCACGGGTTACTTTGGGATTATATACATCTGCACATCCATGCAGAATCACCCGATCAAATCCCAGTGCCGCTGCAGTTCGGATAATGGTTCCAACATTTCCCGGATCCTGCAGTCCGTCCAATATGCAAATCCGCTCACCCGTCAAATCCGCGGGGATTTCCCGAGACTCCATTTGTATCACAAAAAGAATACCGTCAGGTGCATGGTCCTTCGAAATTTTATCATAAGCAGATTCTGAAAGAATTATACATGCACCGCCGCTGCGCTGTGCAAGCTCTATATATGCAGCATTCTGCTCCCGATCCTGCCGCAAAACAGCATATGCTACGCTTACACGCCCGCAAGCTTCTGCGCACAACTTATACCCTTCAGCAATATACAGCCCCGTTTTATCCCGTTCTTTCTTCTCTGCAAGCTTGGAAAATGAAATCACAAGGGGATTGGTTCTGGATGTAATATAGGTTGTTTCCATTGTGCCTCCAAATCAAATCTCATATCGGGACTACTTATAATTGATCTCTGTCCGCAATGAAAAGAACCCACGCGGGAGATCCCGTTGGGTTCATTTTTGTGATCAAAGCGCGGCTTTTGCCTTTTCAACAAGAGCTGCAAACGCTTCCTTATCTGCGATAGCGATCTCGGAAAGCATTTTTCTGTTCAGATCAATACCAGCCTTCTTCAAGCCGTTCATGAACTGAGAATAGTTCATGCCGTTCGCCTTTGCTTGTGCAGAAATACGTGTGATCCAGAGCTGTCTGAATTCTCTCTTCTTCTGCTTACGACCGATATATGCATAATTACCGCTTTTCATTACGGCCTGTTTAGCCATCTTGAAATGCTTGGATTTAGCGCCCCAGTATCCTTTGGCTGCCTTTAAAATTCTCTTTCTTCTCTTGCGCGTCATCATTGCGCCTTTAACTCTTGCCATTTTATTCTATTCCTTTCTGTCCGTTCAGTTTCATATTACCCGCTGCATGCGGGCAGTAAAGTACACACGCAGGGCGTGTCTTTATTTCATAATAAGCCGTTTCACATTTGCTTCCATTGCAGGGCTTACATAATCTGCAGAACGAAGACGTCTCTTTTGCTTCTGTGTTTTGTTTGTGCTCAGGTTATGACGATGCGCACTGTGATATCTCTTAACTTTGCCGCTGCCTGTAACGGTAAACCGTTTTGCCGATGCCTTATGTGTTTTAATTTTACCCATTTTCCTAAATCCTTTCTATACTCTTGCAGCTTTCCGGCAGTCCGTAAAACTGCTATCGTGAACATTACTGTGCAGCCTGATTTGTTTCTTGTGCTGGCTTTTCCTTTTTCGGAACGCTTTTCAGCGGTGTAAGAAATACGATCAGCTGTCTACCTTCCATAGCGGCTTTTTTGTCCGCAGTGGAAAATTCGGAACATGCCTCCTGAAATCTTGTAACAACTTCTCGTCCAAGATCCTGATGTGCCATTTCTCTTCCCTTAAAACGCAGGCAGACACGTACTTTGTTTCCATCCTGCAAGAATTTAATCGCACGTGCAACCTTCATGTCAAAGTCGTGTTTGTCAATCCGGCAGGAAAGCTGGACTTCCTTTACTTCAACAGTTTGCTGCTTTTTCTTTTGCTCCTTTGCACGTTTGTCCTGCTCATAGCGGAATTTTCCATAATCCATAGCACGACACACCGGCGGAACAGCCTGCGGCGCAATACAAACCAGATCCACACCCTTTTCATAGGCGTAATCCTTTGCCTGTGCAAGGCTCTTGATACCCAATTGCTCACCCTGCTCGTCTAAAAGCCGGACCTCTTTTGCACGGATATCATCATTGATAAGAAGTTCTTTTGCGCTGATAATTGGCACCCCCGATTTCAAATAATAGACTCTTGCCGGATACACCGACCATACTGCAAATAAAAAAGTGCGGAACAACTCCGCACAAAACCCACGCCCACCCTGGAGCATGCGCTTTATTAACCGATGTGCAGTATACTGACACGGTGAGAACGGAGCACGTTCTTCTTCTTTTACCCGATTATTTTACCACCACTTGCAAGCAATGTCAATAGTATTTTTTATGTTTTTGAAAAATATGTCAATAAATTTTCTTCACTCGGATTAAAAGACCCCAGGAAATGGAATCCTACAGAGCGCAAACAATAAAAGACTCCCCCAGCAAAGGAAGCTACTGCTAAGCGGGTGAAGGATTGTGATACTATAAT
>CATLAS010000034.1 GCA_949878535.1 uncultured Eubacteriales bacterium
CCCACCTCCCTTTACACAAGGGAGGCATAAAGGCTGATAGAGCTTGCGGCAATCCACCTCACCTTGCACAAGGTGAGGCGTGAAGGTTGATGGTGCTTGCGGCGAGCCACCTCACCTTGCCCAGGGGAGGCATAAAGGTTGATAGAGTTTGCGGCAATCGCACAAAGGCCCCCCGCGTAACACAGACCATGAAAAGGTTGCCTTGCACAAAGGTCCCCCGTGTAGCGCAACCCATAAAAAGGTCCCTTGCACAGAGGGAACTCCCGTGGAGTGCAAACATAAAAAGGCCCCCTTGTGCAAAGGGGGCTCCCGCGTAGCGGGTGGGGGATTGTAAAGCTATCATTTGGCAGGATCAATAAATCGGCAGTTATTGTTTAGACAATCCCTCCGAGCTTTGCTGCGCAAAGCCCACCTCCCTTTACACAAGGGAGGCATAAGGTTTGATAGAGCTTGCGGCAATCCACCTCCCATTGCCTTGCCTAGGTGAGGCATAAAGTTTGATAGAACTTGCAGCGATCCACGGCTTACAGAGGTTGATAGAGTCTGCGGCAATCTATCTCCCTTTGCTGGGAGGCTTGATAAAGCTTGCAGAAATCCAACACAACAAAGTCCCATAGAAAGGAACGGATCAAAAATTTGGTACAGAACAGTAAAGGAAAAGTAGGGTTTGTTTCCCTTGGATGCGCAAAAAATCTTTGCGATACAGAGGTAATGCTTCACCGTCTTATGCAGGCAGGGTATGAAATTACTCCGGAGGAAACAGAGGCGGATGTGGTTATCGTCAATACCTGCGCATTTATTGAAAGCGCAAAAAAGGAAGCTATCGACAATATTCTGGATATTGCATGGCTGAAGGAACACGGATCCCTCAAGGGACTGGTTGTGGCAGGATGTCTCCCGGAACGGTATCGGGAGCAGCTTTTGGAAGAAATGCCGGAAATCGATGCTGTCATTGGCGTGGGAAGCATTGACAAAATTGAAGAGGCTGTTGAACAGGCGCTGGCTGGGAAAAAGGAAAAGTATTGCTGCCTGCCTGCTAAGGATGCCTGCAGCCTTGGCGGCGACCGGATTGTTACAACCGGCGAAGCGTATGCTTACATAAAAATTTCAGAAGGTTGCAATAATCGCTGCACCTATTGTGCGATCCCGTCTATCCGGGGAGATTTGCGCAGCCGTCCCATTGAGGATATCGTGCAGGAAGCGAAGGGACTGGACGATATGGGTATCAAGGAGCTTGTGGTCATCGCACAGGACACGACTGTGTACGGGCTGGATCTTTACGGTGAGTATGCCCTTCCAAAGCTTCTGCGTGCTATTACAGAAAACACAAAAATTCCCTGGATCCGGATTTTATACTGCTATCCGGATAAAATAACAAAGGAACTGATTGCGGAAATGCGGGATAATGACCGCATCGTAAAATATATCGATTTGCCGGTGCAGCATATTAGCGACAGAATGTTGACTGCCATGAACCGCCATGGGGACAGCGCCTGCGTGCGGGATGCAGTCCGTCGACTGAAGGAAGCAATGCCGGATATTGTCATCCGCTCTACTGCAATTGTGGGATTCCCCGGTGAGAGCGAAGATGATTTTGAACAGCTGTGCCAGTTTGTCAGCGAGGGACCTTTCGCCCGATTCGGTGCATTCCCGTATTCCAGAGAAGAAGATACGCCTGCGTATTCTATGGAAGATCAGATTGATGAAGACGTAAAGCAGGAACGGTACGATATTCTCATGCGGCACCAGCTGACTGTCAGCGAAGCGTTTCAGCAGTCTCTGATCGGGGAAACCGTGCAGGTTCTCTGCGAGGGTTTTGATCCGGTGTCGGAGTCTTATTATGGAAGAAGTTATAGAGAAGCCCCAGAAATTGATGGAAAAATATGGTTTTCTGCTCCCCGTCAGGTGCAGGAGGGAGAGTTTGTCGCCGTGCATATTACGGAGGCGATGGACTATGACTTGGTTGGAGAGGCAGAGGCATGATCACAGTAGAAACCCTGTTTTCTGGTTCCTCCGGAAACTGTACGCTGATCCGAACGGAGAAAACTGCTGTGCTGGTGGATGCTGGAAAAAACTGCAAAGCGGTTTGTACATCCCTGGAGGCGCTGGGCATGTCCCTTTCCGATCTTTCCGCTGTCTTTGTAACCCATGAGCATAGGGATCATATCAGTGCGCTGGATGTGATGATGCGCCGGCATTTTATGCCGATTCATGTGACATCCCTGTCCGCGCCGGAATTGTGCCGGGGACGGAGCGCCGCAGCTGCCGCACAGGTGCATCAAGGGCTTCTGTATGAGGAACAGGTTGGCGATCTGACTGTCCGTTCTTTTCCCTTGCCGCATGACAGCGCGGGACACGTGGGATATGTATTTGTGTCTGCGGACGGTGATACAGCCGGTGTTGCTACCGATATGGGATATGCAACCATGGATGCATATAATAATCTGCGCCGCTGCCGGACTGTGGTGCTGGAATCAAACCACGATCTGGATATGCTTCGACTGGGTCCCTACCCCTTTCCATTGAAACAGCGCATTCTTTCCCGGTTCGGGCATCTTTCCAATGTGGACTGCGCTGGACTTTGCTGCGGATTGGCGGCGGATGACACGGAGCGAATCATTTTGGCGCACCTTAGCCATGAGAATAATACACCCCGCGCAGCATTCGAAACTGTGCGTGCCGTACTGGATCAAAATGGGCATCAGAATACCGCACTTTCTGTGGCAAAGCGAGATCTTCCGGGAAGTATGGAGGATTTTTGCGTGCAAACCCAGCAGGAATGGATTTGCCGGGAGGCTTCTGCGGCGTTATGATGAAATTAAAACTGATTGTTTTAGGGCAGCTTACAGAATCCCATTGGCGCGCTGCCTGTGATGAATATAAAAAACGGCTTTCTCATTCCTGTAACGTACAGGAAATAGAATTGAAAGAAGTGCGTATAGGCAGAGACCCGGCACAGGGAGAAATTGCAGCCGCGCTGGAACGGGAGGCGGATCAGATTCTGGCACAGATTCCGCCTCGAGCGTTTACAGTGGCACTGTGCGTGGAAGGGAAACAGTACACCTCTCCGGCGCTTTCTGCGCTGATTGATGAAAAAATGACTGCCGGCGCCAGCGAGCTTTGCTTTATCATTGGATCTTCTCACGGATTGTCGGAGCGGGTGAAAAAAGCTGCAAATCTCCGGTTTTCCATGTCGACACTTACATTTCCGCACCAATTGGCGCGGGTTATGCTGTACGAATGTATCTACCGATGTACAGAAATCCGACGGGGATCCCCTTATCATAAGTAATTATCCTGCAAACGAGGAAAAGGTACAAAACGTTGAAAACTACCGAGCGTTTGAAACTGCAACTGAAAAGGAAATTACCGGCGATTCTATGCGCCGTTTTTGTGGTGCTTCTTTTTGGGTTGTACTATCTGGGTGTGTATGACGTTTCCTTTTTAAAACGGCCTGCCGAATGGGAAAATCATATTGATAAGCTGTATGAAGTCCTGTTTGGCAAGGAGGAACAGGAACCCGGCGATGCTGTGACAACCGAACCGGCAGAACCGGAGAAGCCGAACAAAAAGCCTTCCGGCAGCTCAGGCAGCAGCAGTTCCAAACCGAGACCACCTCGCAGACCAGTAACGGATATGGAATTTTCCACAGTATCCGCCCTGCGGGAACAGGGATGGACACTGACGGATGCGGTATATTCGGATAACTGTCAATTTGCACTGCTGGACACATTTTATGCGATGCCGCAGGCATTCTCCTATTCCCAAAAGACCTATGACAAGGAAGAACTGATTTATTTCGAGGATGGTACAGAGTCCCAGCGTCAAGTGGTGCGCGCCGTAGACCAGCGCCCTGCGTTGGAGATGTATATGGGATATATTCTGTATGACGATCGGGGAACCTTATATATTCTGGGGCCTGACGGAGTGCCGCTGCGGCAGTATAATGACGAGCAGTATATCCCTGCTTACACCAGAGACAGGGAAGGCCGCCCCTTGTTTTATTCTCCATATTCCTATACAATGACCTATCCCACAGAACTGGGAGAACCGGATGAGGAAGGAAATCAGGAGTGGCTTCAGACAAGCACAATCCGTGTGGAGGATAAAAAATATTATTACCTTGGTTCGGACGGGCGAACCTTTGTAGAATCAGATTATGATGATTCCGTAGATGGACGGGGACTGTATTTTGATTACCCGGCTTACTACGGAAATTCCGACAGCAGGTACAACCGGTATTATAAAAAGATCACCAAAGTAGTAACAGATCTCAAGTGGAATACTTCTTTGCAAAAACTTTCTGAGTGGCTGTATGCCACAGAAGAACCGGACTTGGAGAATGAAGAGACGATTTTTCCTTATACCCGGGCATATGCTATGCGGGGCGGATATGCCGCAGTTATGCAGGATATTCACTGGGATTATTATAATAACGTGACAGAAAACGGCGTGACGGAGAACCGGTATTTTGAAGTTGTCAGCAACGAAATGCGGGTTATCGACGAGGCGGGACGGGAAATGTTTTCTTCCCGTAAGAACTATGTCAGCAGCGAGGGCTGGTCTGCAAATGAACGGTTTGTAGAGCCGCTTTCCCGCGGGATTGACGCGCTTGGTAGCTACTATTTCGATCATGGGCTCATGCGTCTGCGCATTCAGGCGTATGACCGGTATCATTTTACCGACCTGAATATGATCCGTATTGTTTCCGATGAAGATGTGCTGGTATATCCAAACGGCGAGCAGTTTAGTATCCCGGTGGGGTATCGTCTGGTGTCTTATTCCGATGGCATTCTTCTGTTAGAAAAGGATGGTTTGTACGGATATTTAACCAATACAGGTGCGTGGGTTCTTCAACCGGAGGCGACAGATGCAAAGCCTTTTCTGGAAGGGGTTGCAGTGGTGCAGCAGGATGGAAAATACGGCGCAATCAATTCGGCAGGGGAATATGTGCTCCCGTGCAAATATAATTATATTTCCAATGTTTCCAGCGGTACTGTGGTTGCGTACAGCGAACAGGGTGGCTGGGAAATCTATCAGAAAATGGCGCCAGCGGCGTCATAAGTGTTCCGGAAAGGAAATTTTACAGCATGGCATTGCATGATTTTGATGTGATCGTAGTGGGGGCGGGTCACGCCGGCGTGGAAGCCGCACTTGCCTGTGCCCGCCGCGGCTTGGATACGGCAGTGTTCACAATCAGCCTGGACGCAGTGGCAAATATGCCCTGTAACCCCTCTGTAGGGGGAACGGGCAAAGGACATCTGGTGTTTGAATTGGACGCGCTTGGCGGCGAAATGGGATACTGTGCAGATTGCAGCACGATTCAATCCCGCACGCTGAATACAGGAAAAGGCGCTGCGGTGCAGTCCAAGCGAGTGCAGGCAGACAGAATCGCTTATAGCAAACGAATGAAGCGGGTTTTGGAAAATACGTCCCATCTTTCCCTGATTCAAGGGGAGGTATGCAGTCTTATTACGGAAACTGCGTCTGGGAAAAAACGTGTGTGTGGCGTCATCGCGGCTCCCGGTGGGGAGTATCGGGCAAGGGCTGTGATTTTATCCAGCGGTACATATCTTGGCGGTACAACCCATGTGGGAGAAGTCCGGCGCAGCGCAGGCCCGGACGGGATCCTACCGGCAGGAGAACTGAGCGCGTCTCTGCGGGAAAACGGCATTCGCCTTGCACGGTTTAAAACGGGAACCCCGCCCAGAGTGCACCGGGCGTCCATTGATTTTTCCAGGTTGGAGCGGCAGGACGGAGAAGAACATATTACACCCTTTTCCTATCGGACGAACAGCGCGCGGCTGAATGCGATCAAGCAGCTCCCCTGTTATATCGTGTATACGAGCGGGCGTACCCACCAGATTATACGGGATAATCTGCACCGTTCTCCTCTGTATTCCGGACAGATTCAGGGGACAGGCCCCCGATATTGTCCTTCTATTGAAGATAAGGTGGTGCGGTTTGCCGATAAAGAACGGCATCAGCTTTTTGTAGAGCCTATGGGAATTGACACGGAAGAAATCTATCTTCAGGGATTTTCCTCTTCCCTTCCTGCGGAGGTGCAGTATGAAATGCTCCGCAGTCTGCCCGGATTTGAAGAAGCGCAGATCATGCGGTATGCCTATGCAATCGAATACGACTGTGCTGATCCGACCCAACTGCATTCAACGCTTGCATTTAAGGATATTAAAGGGCTGTTTGGTGCGGGGCAGTTCAACGGATCTTCCGGATATGAGGAAGCGGCTGTCCAGGGGTTGATTGCGGGAATCAATGCCGCTGCTATGCTGGAGGGACGTCCACCGGTGATTTTGCCCCGGTATTCCTCTTATATCGGTACGCTGATTGATGATTTGGTGACGAAAGGCACGAACGAACCGTATCGGATCATGACCTCCCGCTCAGAATACCGGCTAATGCTCCGTCAGGATAATGCGGATCGGCGCTTGCTGGAATATGGCAGAGTGGCAGGACTGATTGATGACGCGCGGTATGCGGATGTGCTGGAGAAGTGCCGCCAGGAGGATGCGGAAATCGCCCGACTGGAGCATACAAACGTGTCGCCGTCGGCAGTCAACGGGATCCTTGTATCTGTGGGAAGCAGTGAGATTTCCACCGGTGCAAAACTGGCAGATCTGCTCCGACGCCCGCAGGTTTCCTATGATACTTTGGCACCGGCAGATCCGGAGCGGCCGGATTTGCCGGAGGATGTGATCCGCACGGTGGAAACGGAGATCAAATATGCGGGATATATTACCCGGCAGCAGGCGCAGGCGAAAAAGCAGAAGAAGATGGAAGAAAAGGCGCTGCCGCCGGATTTGGACTATACAAAGATCAAGGGCCTGCGGCTGGAGGCGATGCAGAAATTGCAAGCGGCAAAGCCCGCATCTCTTGGGCAGGCATCTAGAATTTCCGGTGTTAGTCCGGCGGATATTTCCGTTTTAGTGATTTATTTGTCTTTAAAGGAATAAGAAAAAACAGACCTATTGGGTCTGTTTTTTTTATAAAAAAGCCTCCCTGTGCTGTGTAAAGAGAGATTCCCGCAAAGCGCAAATAAAGAAAGCCTCCTTGTGCAAAGGAGGAAAAACGAATCCCTGTGACATATCGCAGAGCACAAACAGAAAAGGCCTTCTTGTGCATAGGAGGAAAAATGAATCCCTGTGGCATGGTCACAGAGCACAAACAGAAAAAAGGCCCCCTTGTGTAAAGGGGGCTGTCACAGCTTGCTGTGACTGGGGGATTGTTAAGCTAAACTGTCAATATGCAGAATACTTAAAATGATAGTAAAACAATCCCTCAAACAGCTCCCTATGGAGCCCGCACAGCGGATCCTCACATGGTAGCCTTTTGTTTGTACAAACTTACGCAAAAACGATTTCCTTACCGCTTGCAGAGGAATCATAAATTCCCTGCATAATTTTGGACGTTTTAATTGCATAGTCGATGTGGGAACGTTCCTTCTCACCGGTGCGGATAC
>CATLAS010000035.1 GCA_949878535.1 uncultured Eubacteriales bacterium
AGAAATGGGGATTTTGAAATACCCCACAAATAAAAAAGCTCCCTTGTGTTGGCGGGCGCACTGCTAACTTCGGGGGCCTGGCGCCCCGCGACATGCCCCACGGGTTCGTAAAATGAATCGCCCGCACATGGGTGCCTTTTTTCGTTTATTACACGTCTTCTACTTCTTTTTCTTTTTATACCGATCCTCTTCGCTAAAAACACATCCGCAATATTTTTGCATATACAATCCCAAATCCCGGGCAATTTGCTGTCCCTCACGAAAATAGGGACGAAAATCCCGATAGACAAACGCCACGCCGTATTCCTCCGCCGCCTGTCGGGCAGCCGTCTGAATTCCCTCATGGTTTTGATATGGACTGATCAGCAGCGTCGTGCTGAACCCATCGTATCCATGTTCAGCAGCATAGCGCGCCGCAGCGGACATACGCACACTGTAACAATATGTACATCGGTTGTCAAAATCCGGACACACTGCCTGTACAAAGGACCGCAGTCCGTACACATCCTCCAATAACAGCGGTGCGCCGATAGACTGAGCATACGACACAAGGGTATCTCTGCGGCTGCGATATTCCGTAAAAGGATGAATATTGGGATTGAACCAATACAAGTCCGGCTCAATTCCCTCCCCACGCAGGGTGTCAATACATTTTACGCTGCACGGAGCACAGCATGTATGTAATAAAAGCTTCATAACCTATTTTTTCCTGTCATTTTTTGATTTGGACGCCGGCTCAATTTCTTTTGCCCGCATGAGCGCCAGCTTGGTACAAACAGGTCCAGTCAGTTCATATACAAATGTTCCGCAAAGAATCACTGCTTGAATGGTCTGCCCAATATCCGGCAATGCTTTTGCAGCAATCAAAGAAAGACCGATTGCCACACCCGCCTGAGGAATCAGAGTAAACCCGATATACTTGCGCACCTGAGGCTGGGAATGTGCAAGAACCGCCCCCAGAGACGCACCGCCGATTTTCCCTGCCACTCTGGCAAGAATATATGCAATTCCCAAAAGTCCAATCTGGGGCAATATAAACAGATTTAGTTCCGCACCGGATACCACGAAAAACATAAGAAAAATTGGCGGAGTTATTGTATCTGTAATATCCAATATATCAGCACCATCCGGGCACAAATTGATCAGTGCCGCGCCCATAAACATACACAGCAGCAGGGACGACAGCCCCAGCATGGATGCAAGAGAAGATCCCAAAAAAGCAAAGGCGAGCACAATAATCAGCCGGTTTGATGACTTTTTGAAAAAGTGCAAGGGAATTCGGAACAATACACCCAGCAAAATCCCAATTCCTGCGGAACCCAGGATTTCCACAAACGGCTTTACAATCGACCATGCGATAGACACCTCGCCGGGATGCTGCAAGGTATTTACCACTGCCATTGCGATACCAAAGGCAATCAGCGCCACAGCATCGTCCAGCGCTACCACGCTAAGAAGTGTTTCTGTAACAGGCCCTTTTGCTCTGTATTGCTTTACAACCATAACCGTGGCGGCCGGCGCCGTTGCAGATGCAATCGCACCAAGAAGCAGGGACAATTCCAGATCAAATCCCAGCAGAAGCAGGACACCGCACACAACAAGCATGGCACCGAATGCTTCCAAAAGCGCAATAATAAGCGGCGCTATGCCTACTTTTTTTAGATAGGAAAGCTTAAATTCCGCACCGATGGTCAATGCAATCAGAGACAGCGCCATATCGGACACCAGTTCTAATTCATGTACAAATCCTGCAGGAAGCACACCAAGAACACAGGGACCAAGGAGCAGCCCCGCCAACAAATATCCGGTTACGTTGGGTAGTCGGATCATTTTTACGGCGCGTCCCATGATCAGTCCCGCAAACAATATAACCGCCAAATAAAACAGGGTAGTAAAAGTCAATGGAGGTCCACTCCTTCCACCGAGAGAACGGGCAGCGTAAACATAACCGCCGTATCCGGCTGGGACAAATCTCCCACAACAGAGCGGACAATCGCTTTGGCTTCTTCGATTTTGTCATCCTGCAGCGCCATGAAAATGGTACGACTGTCTTTGCGCTCCTCCATATCGCCAAGTAAGCGGCGGAGCGATCCTACAATAGGATACTGTTCTATATTTTTTGCAAGGATACGTACCATACCGGAGCTTTTCAGCACGGTGGCACCGCCAATTCCCTGCTCCATCCACGCATCCAGCAGCGAACCTAATTTCTCCGTCTTGTTCAGCACGATAAGCAGCATTTGCATAACAATGATCCTTCCTTTGCTAAAAATTTTAAACGAAATTTTCCGCATAATAGTATAGCACAAAATATCCGGAAAGTCGACTGTAATTTTGTATGTGCGCAAGTATATTTCCGGTAAAATGATGTATAAACATGAAAAGGCTCCCTCGTGTAAAAAATCTGCTGCGCAGACTCCTACAAACCCACCTCCCCCAGCAAAGGGAGGTGGGTTTTGCGCAGCTTCCAACACCCCAAAAGCCTCCCCTGTGTAAGGGGAGGTGGGCCTTGCGCAGCTTCCAACACCCCAAAAGCCTCCCTGTGTAAGGGGAGGTGGGCTTTGCGCAGCAAAGCTCGGAGGGGTTGTTTGAGCGATACTGTCGATTTATAAATCCTTCAAAATGATCATTTCACAATCCCTCAGTCTCCGCTGCGCGGATCCAGCTCCCTTTACTGGGGGGAGCCTTTTTTGTAAAGTTATGTTACCGCGACAGCTCCCTTTCCCGGCAAAGCTAAACGCACACATTAAAAGTGCTAATATCCTGACAAACTTTTTGACAAAGTTATCCCGTAAAAAGATGTATAAAAAAGTATAAAAGAAAAGCCTTGCATTCCCTTTAAAATAAAGGAAAAGCAAGGCTTTTCAACGTTTTTTAGCTGGTCGGAGTGACTGGATTCGAACCAGCGGCCTCTTGGTCCCGAACCAAGCGCTCTACCGAACTGAGCCACACCCCGGTCTATTCTCTTTGGAATCCTATATATTTTAGCATGGGATCCTCACATTGTCAACTGTTTTCTAAAAAAATATTGTATTTGTCATTTTGTTTTTACCACGTCAAATAAAATTTTACCGCAAACAACAAAAAAATCCATAGAAATTCCTCCTGCTTTCGTATATACTATAATATGATATATTTCTCCTGCAAAATTTGTATTTTTTTAAAAAATATAGTAACCTTTGCCGGACGTCATCTGTCTTACTGTATGGACAAATACAAAACGCATGTGCGTATCTTTGGAAAGGAGCGGACTATGAACCTGAAAAAATGGTTTTTGATTGCAGGCGGCCTGTCTGTGATCATCATTGTCGCTGTTCTGACAGCAGTCATTTACAGCAGGCACAATCCATCAGCAGAACAAAATCCCTCAGACGAGCCCACAAACGCAGACACCACAGAAGAAACAACACCGCAAACTACCCAGCCTCCCCAAACGTCAGAACCGGAAACTACCGCTCCTCCCGTATCAGATTCGGCAGCGGAACCGGTAAACACACCGGAGCCACGCCCTCTGCCTCCGGACACAGGCGTGCATAAATCTGCCAATTTTGGAAACGTGTTGTTCATCGGAGACTCCCGAACCGTTGGACTGAAGGACTATGCAAATCTTGGCGGCGCTGATATCTTTGCAGAAAACGGGCTGAATGTGTTCCGTTTATTCAAAGATCCCGTACCCGTACCGGGACGCGGCAAAGTTACATTAGACAGTATGCTCAGCACAAAACAATATGATAAAATTTATATCATGCTTGGAATCAATGAAATCGGCTATGATTTGGACAGGGTAATCGACTTTTATGGGAAGGCTCTGGATACTCTTCAGGCACGCCAGCCGGGTGCAACCATTTATATTCAGGCAAATCTGATGATTCAGAAAAGTCGTTCAGATCGGGACAGCATTTACAATAACAACAATATGCGATATCTGAATGATCACATGGCCGCATTTGCCGATGGTGCAAAACGAATCTTTGTTGACGTCAATCCCTTATTTGGAGACGGCGCGGGCAACCTCGCCCCCCAATATGCACATGATGATTTTCATCTAATTGGAAGCTGGTACACCGTTTGGGCGGACTGGCTGTATGAAAACACCTGCGAATAATAAGCCGCTGCACAGAAAGGAGTCTGCACGTGCCCATTATTCCCATCAAAGACAAGGAATGGTTCACCGCGGGTGTGATGGAATATCAGGATCGCATGTACCGGATTGCCTTCAATATGCTGCGAAATGAAGAAGATGCAAAAGACGTGCTGCAGGATACCCTGCTGCGGGCTTATTCCAGTCTGGATTCCTTAAAGGATCCGGAAAAATTTCGCCCCTGGATCATGCAGATTTTGGTAAACTGTGCCCGGGACGCCTGCCGCAGACGCAGCAGGGCGGCCAGTGTACAATTAGATGAGTATGCCGATTGTATACTCTGGAGAGAGAACGACAACGAACCGACATTAGACAGTATATGGCTGCAGGAGGGCATACAGCAATTGGACGAAAAATCTCGGATGATTCTACTCCTGTACTATTTTGAAGAAATCGAAATCCGCGATATCAGTCGGATCATGGGTATGAGTGTTTCTGCCGTTAAAGTTCGTCTGTTGCGAACCAGACAAAAGCTGAAAAAATTGCTGAGTGAGGAGGTACACGAAAATGGACAAGCTTGATCTGACGCTCCATATGCTTCTGAAAAAAGCTTCAAAAAAAGCTCCGGATCCCATGCCAAAGGCTGTTATCGATGCGGTTCAGCACACGCTGACCTCCTTGCCGGATCCCCCTCCCCATATTAAAAAGAGCAAAGTTTCTAAAGTCTGCAAAATCATTGCCGCCGCTGCCGCGGCAGCGGCAATTTTGGTGGCGCTGCCCAATATAAGCCCGGGAATTTCCCATGCTATGGAAGATATCCCCATTATCGGCGCCATGGTAAAAGCAGTGACTTTTCGCAGCTATGCTGCCGGCAATGACAAAATTGACATTGACGCAAACGTACCTCTGCTTAAAGGAAGTGATTCTATTGCAGGCGAGGTGCTGGACGGTGTGAATCAGGAAATCCAGGAAATCACCGATAGGTTGATTCAAAGATACACCAATGATTTAAACGGCGGCGCCGACTGGCACGAATCCCTGCAAATCGACTATGATGTTATGACAGATACCGCAGAATGGTTCACCCTGCGGCTAAGCTTGTACGAAGGTGCAGGCAGCGGCATGCAGTATTATAAATTCTACACGCTGAACAAACGAACCGGCGAGCTGTGCACCCTTGCAGACTTGTTTACAGATGACACGTACACCAAGCGTATCAGCGAAGAAATCCGCAGACAGATGCGGACGCAAATGGAAGAAGATCCAGCATGTACATATTGGGTGGGCAATGAAATCGAAGACTGGAACTTTAAAGCTATTGCACCAGATCAGCATTTTTATTTTAATGATGCAGGCAATCTGGTTCTTGTGTTTGACAAGTACACAGTAGCCCCTGGCTATATGGGTACGCCGGAATTTGAAATCCAGCGGGAATTATTTGCAGATATTTTGAAAAGCTGAAACTTGGGCTTCTTTACACGCCTGCGTAAGAGAATGGAGCACCGCAAGCTTCCACCTTGCTATTGCCCCCTTATGCTGGAGCCACCCAACAAAAGGCCCCCTTGTGCAAAGGGGGCTGGATCCGCATAGCGGAGACTGGGGGATTGTAAAGCTGTCATTTTGAATAATCTACAAATCGGCAGCATGTGCAGACAATCCCCCCGTCATGCCTTCAGCATGACACCCCCCTTTGCACAAGGGGGGCTTTTAATTTGGTGCAACGTGAGGTACCCCCTTTGCACAAGGGGGCCTTTTAATTTGGTGCAACGCGAGGTACCCCCTTTGCATAAGGAGACTTTTAATTTGGTGAACGCGAGGTATCGCCTTTGCAAGGGGAGCCTTTGAAAGTTTATGCAATACAGCATCCCCACACATGGGAGCTTTAGAGTAGTTAGAGTACGGCGAGCCGCCCTTACTTCATTCGCACAAAATCCTGCCCTATTTCCCTTCCTGTTCCTGAATAATTTTCTGTGCAAGATCGTGAATTTCCGCCAATTTAATCTTTTCATAGTTGACTTGCCTTTGATATTGCCGATCCATTTTTTCCAGTGTGTTCACCCTTTTGATTTTCAATTCACTTTCATCTATCTCCACATAAACGCAGTCCTCACACATACCAACACTGTTGATAGCGATATCTTCTGCCGTGCACCGATCCTTACGGTAATAGATACAAAACTTATTTTTGCAACGCATTTTCTCCTCCAATTATGCTAATATGATATAACTTTATTATAATATATACATATAAAATATGCAATTGTTATGTACAAGATTGTATATTTTTCGTACATTTTACAATAAAGAGATAAAAGTGGCTCCCCAGCAGAGAAAGGTGGCTTGTCCAAGCGTAGCGATCATGACGGGGGAATTGTCTCACAAATTCAAGCCCCCCTGTATAAGAGGGTATATCAGAGAAACTGCCTCACCAATGAAAAGCCTCCCTTGTGTAAAGGGAGGTGGTTCGCCGTTAGGCGAATCGGAGGGATTGTCCATACACACCGCCGATTTGCATATTCTGTAAAATGATCGCATAACAATCCCTCAGTCGCTTCGCGACAGCTCCCTTTGCATAAGGGAGCCTTTTATAAATTGGGGGCGCTAACGCGACAGCTTCTCTTGAGGGGGCCTTTTACATTTGGTCTGTTACGCGGGATGCCCCCTATGGAACTGCGCAACATGTCCTCACATGGGGACCTCTTCATTTAATGCAACGCAGCAGGTCCCTTTTACTCATTGAATCATTTCAGTTTGTGCTTTTATATCAGCACTCTCTTTCCCGACAAAACCCCGAACCAGCCCTTGCAAGACAACTTACCCTGTGCTACAATATAACCAACTAACATAATAAGGAGAGCAAACGTATGTTATTTCTACAATATCCCAAATGCACTACCTGTCAGCGGGTGAGACAATGGCTGGATGATGCCGGGCTAAAGTATACAGATCGACATATTAAGGAAAATCCCCCTACATTGGAAGAGTTGCGGGAATGGCACGCGAGGAGCGGACTGCCCCTGCGCAGGTTTTTTAATACCAGCGGACTTTTATATAAATCCATGGGGCTGAAAGACAAGCTGCCTGCAATGTCTGAAGAAGAACAACTTCGCCTTTTGGCAACAGACGGTATGCTGGTGAAACGTCCGATTCTTATAAACGGTGATACCGTTCTGGTGGGCTTCAAAAGCGACACATGGGAAATCTTAAAAACAAATGCTTAAAATAGCATATAAAATTTGCAAATCTATTGACGCTGCAAGTCTTTCCATAGTATAATATATTATTATGAAATGTTTGCGTGCACATATATAAAAGCTCCGCAGAAAACATCTGCGGAGCTTTATTGCGG
>CATLAS010000036.1 GCA_949878535.1 uncultured Eubacteriales bacterium
GCCGGGGCGGCTCTTTCCCACGTGTACTGCTATTTCTTCCTGAGTCAGACCATATTCATCCATTAAGCGCTGATACGCCTTTGCTTCTTCCATAGGGTTTAGATCTTCCCGCTGGATATTTTCAATGATTGCCAGGTGGGCAGATTCTTCGCTGTCTGCCTGCATCAGCACACAGGGCACCTGCTCCAGTCCCAGCAACTTCGCAGCGCGCAGTCGTCGTTCCCCTGCAACCAGCTCATATCCGCTGCTTCCTTCCGGTTTACGTACTGCCAGTGGCTGGATAATTCCATGAATCCGAATACTGTCCGCCAGCCGCAGAATTGCATCTTCGGTAAAAAATCGGCGGGGTTGTGACGGATTGGGAGTGATTTCTGCAGGGGAGAGCATGAAAATCATCTGCACACGGCTTTTTTCACCCAGAGAAAACAGCGCGGGATCTTCCCGCAAGGCGGGTGTGTCGAAAATTTTTGTGTTTTCTGCTTCCTGCATTTTTTTTGTTTTTTGAAAAAACATTGTTCCTGCCATTTTTTTCATTCCTTTTCTTTATGTATAACTCGGAATATACGATTCCGGATCTCTGTATACAGGATAACACGGCAGGATAAAATATAAAGGAAAAACAGGGGCGAATTTAATATTTGTTTTTGTATGCCTGTGGAAAAAATTCCCCGGAAGTGTGGGGGAATGACGGTCAAAGCGGTTTTTTTGCAATCCGTGCCGCGTTGCGGGGATATGTAGATGATGTGGGAGAATTTTTTCTGTAAATTAATAAAAATCGCTGATCTTCCAGTCCGGGCAGGAAATATGGCGTAATACGGACAAGTTCGCAGGATAAAAGCGAAGCAGCACGCCGTGCCTCCTCTACTTCCTCCTGTGCGGCGCTGCCTTTCATGGCAATAAAATGTCCGCCGACACGGAGAAACGGTGTGCACAGTTCCATCAGTACGGGCAGTCTTGCTACTGCCCGAGCGGTGACGATATCAAACTGCTCCCGCATCTCCTTCCGTCCTGCTTCTTCTGCACGGGTGCAGATTGCATCAAAGGATGCAAGGCCGCATTTTCCTGCGGTGTCTTTGATGTATGTGATTTTTTTTGCGGTACTGTCTAAGGCAGTGACAGAAAGATCTGGCAATGCGGCGGCAATGGGGAGAGAGGGAAATCCTGCGCCGCTTCCCACATCCAGCAGCCGATTTCCCGGGGAATGGGAGGCTTGCAGGATAGTGTTTGCTTCTTTGGCGGCAAATAGACTGTCGATAAAATGCTTGGCAAGAACTTCCTGCGGCTCGGTTATAGCTGTCAGATTAAACTGACTGCCGTATGTATCCAAATTTTCAGCGATGATGTGCAGCCGCTCTCCAATGGTAGAATCAGAGAAGCAATCCAGATCGGCAGCCTCTACCATTTTTTGATATTCTGCGATAAATTTTTCTTTCTCGTATACCATATAAACCTCTCGTCTCCTCAGTCGTGTCTGCCGGTGAGGGCGATAATTTTCATCAGATCGTCCGGCTGTACTTTCACACCAGGACCGTATGCCGCACGATTTCGACGGAGCGCGCCGCAGACGGTGCACCGGTGGTGGATAATGTATCCTTTTTTTGCATCTGGCTGGGCAGATACCGGTTCCATCAGCCCGCCGCACTCGCTGGCGCGGTCACCGGGCAGCTCGTCCAGATGCCGGCTCCACAGGCAAAAGGGGCAGTGATTGCGTGAGGTGAACCCCAACGGTTCTACCTCCTTGCCACAGTGCCCGCAGATAAACCCGCTGTCTTTTTTTTGAAATCGTTTACTGTCCATTTATATACCGCCTTTCACTTAATAAGCCTCCTTAGGATCCACTGCGTGGCACTGTGTGGCTCCTGCGCAATATAAGCTTTATAAGGCTCCCTTGTGCAAAGGGAGCTCCCGCGGAGCGGGTGAGGGATTGTTCCTGCTATCATTTTGGATAATCTACAAATCGACAGTATATGCAAACAATCCCTCCGACTCGCCTATGGCGAGCCACCTCCCTTTGCACAAGGGAGGCAAATGAGTAGGTGAGAGCCTATGGAGTGCCACCCCCCTTTGCACAAGGGGGGCTTTAATAGAATTAAAGTACCTGCAGCCTGCCACTTCCCTGTACAAGGGGGCTTTTAAATTTGTGCTGCGCCTTTTAATTTTATTGCAAAATTTACATAAAAAATATAAAAACTTCCGTCCGGGGGACACATAGACTGGTGCAAATGGGGAGATACTATCACTGTGCAAAAATCTATAACAATTAAAGGAGAATGCACAAATGCAATTAAATAAATACAGAAAAGCCATATCGGTATTTTTTGCAGCTTTGATTCTGATTACCGTGTGCGTTGTTCTGCCTGTAACTGCCAGCGCAGGATATGCAGGTGAAGCAAAGGAAGCAGCAATTTCCGATGTTCTTCCCGGAGACGGAGAAGGCGGAATGGCAAGAAACAACGATGGCACAGACCGCAGTGGAACAGGCACCGATGACGACATTTTGGATCCGGACAACGGAACCGTAGGAAACGACGTGGATCATGATGATAATAACGGCAGCGACACCTCCGATGGGAAGGGCGATAGCCGGGACACATCCGATGCAGACGTTACATCTGACAAAACATCAGATACCTCCGGTAAAAAAGATGATGCAACATCCGATAAAGATACCGCAAATGATCTTGTGGATGATGTAAAGGATGAGGCAGAAAATATGGGTGTTTGGGGCGTGATTATTGCAATTATCATTATTGTAATCATCATTGCACTGATCTTTGCAATCATACCCAAGCGCAAAAAATAACAGGTAAGGAGCCCTTCGGTTTTTCTGGGCTCCTTTTACATAGCTTTATTCATTTGGTGTGATAAACTTCCAATAGTGGCGCAGATAGTCGGCGCCGGACCAGACGGTCATAATGATCATGGCTGCGATGGTTATGTAGGAGAGAATGTGCCAGTCCCGGAAGGGAACAAATGGCAGAACCACAGGCTCCAAAAGCACAGTGACAATACATACGATCTGTGTGACCGTTTTGACCTTTCCCAGCCAGCTTGCTGCGATCACCAGTCCCTCCTGTCCGCTTGCTACGAGCCGGATAGAGGTGACAGCCAATTCCCGGAACATAACGATTGCCGCTGCCCAGATAAATACAGGGCGGATATCGGCAAATCGATACAGGATGGAAAGAAGTGCGCCGAATACCATAAATTTGTCGGCAAGTGGATCCATAAATTTCCCGAAATTGGTAATCAAGTTATACTTTCTTGCAATTTTTCCGTCCAGCATGTCGGTAAGGGATGTGAGAATAAACAGGACGGCAGCAAGGATTCTGCACAAAGTATCATTTGGCACTGCTATGGTAACGATCATAAAAACCGGCACCAAAAGAATGCGGATCAGTGTAAGCTTGTTGGGAAGGTTGAGTTTCATAGAAAAAACGTTTGGATCTGCTGATCCGGGTCCGGAGGGATTATATTTGCGGTTTGCCGCAGTCCTCTTCACCTTTGTGTGGCAGCTTACCCCAGGGAGGATAAAAGCTGTCTGAAATATTGCAGGACAAATAAATCCAGAAAATCCAGAAGAAAAATGATTAAAATGGGAAAAATCCAAACGAGAAGGGCTTTTCCCTTTTCGGGGGGAACATTTCCTGCGCCCGTTTTCGGATGGGTTTGAATCCAGTATATGAGGAACAGAATCAGCGCCGCCGCGGCATACACGGCGGTGCAGATTTTATAGGGAAGTGCACTTTGCAGATGTATGCCAAGCTGGATACAGCCCTGATACACAAGAAACATCCATACAAAATGGAACATGATCCAAAGGGCAAAGCGAGCCTTTTTATTTTTTTGCATTTTCATGATAAATACAGCATGCACCTGCCTGTCGAATGGATATCATATGGCAAGCATCTGTGCCAAAATAGCTTTCAATATAGTGTTTATATTCCTGGGCAAGCGCACTGGGGACAAAAACTTGTATGGTTCCGGCAAAACCGCCTCCGTGCAGTCGCCATGCAGCGTTTTTTCCAGAAAGAAATGCTTCTGTGAGACACAGCGCCAGAGAAAGCCCTTGATGGAAGGGATCCTTAGCAGCGTATCCGTTTTGCAGATACCGGAAGCTGGAATTGCCGCTTTCCAGAATTAGATTCAAAAAGTCACCAATTCTTCCTTTTGAAAGAGCATTTGCCTGCTGGCTGACCCGCTCGTTTTCCTGAATAAAGTGAATCGCCCGGAGCAGCGCCCGGTCGCCGCATGCCTGTCGGATTTCGTCTGTACGGGCAAGCAGTTCCTGTATTTGGATTCCACGGAGGACAGGACGGTCAAACAGCGCTGCCACCTGCTTCATTTCCCGGGGAATAGATGCATATTCTTCATTGAGATCTGCATGGCTGCCGCCGGTGTTTACAATGCACAGGGTGTATCCTGCTGCAGTAAGGTCATAATTTATTTTTTCAATTTCCGGTTCTCCCGGATTTGCAAAATCAATATGTATAATGCCGCCTACAGCGCAAGCCAACTGATCCATCAATCCGCAGGGCTTGCCGAAGAATGTATTTTCCGCGTACTGAGCAATTTTTGCGATTTCAGCATTTTCTACAGCCCCATCATTATACAAATAATTGAGAATGTTTCCTACCATTACGGAAAAGGCTGCAGAGGAAGACAACCCGGATCCCTGGGGAACGCAGGATGTAGTATATGCATCAAAACCGCCTACCTGGTAGCCCCTGTCCATAAATCCCCGTACCATACCGGCGATCATTGCCTTTGAGGTGAAGGAAGCATCAGGATCTGGGGCGTCTGCCTGACAAAGATGAATGGTATCCGGTGCAAATCCCTCACTGTGTACGGTAATGCAGTCATCCTGCCTGGGGCTGGCAGCTGCCAGAATATCCATATTCACGCTTGCGGCGATTACTTTTCCTAAATTGTGATCTGTATGATTGCCGCCAATTTCCGTTCTGCCGCCAACGGATAACAAAGAGATACAGCGATCTGAGCCGAACAAATCAGCAAACCGCTGTACAGTATGGGCACAGCGATCGCGCTGTGCCGTGAGTCCGTTATGGTTTGTGCCGCATACGGTCAGTGCGGGATCTGCCCCGCCGGATAAAATATATTCCTGAAGATTTGTTGCGTCCATGAGCCAAAAGTCCTTCTATTGATAGTATGCTGCTGCTTAAAAATCCATTCGTTCTACACAAATGCACAGACTGGTTGCAGGATCAATGGTAAACAGCGCGCCTTGGGCGGCGCAGTTTCCTGCCGCCGGTTCAAAATATACCGGTGTTCGTTTCAGAAATTTATGCAGCACGTTTTCCGTTTTTACGCCTAAAATCCCATTCTGTGATCCGGTCATACCCAAGTCGGTAATGTAACCTGTTCCGCCAGGAAGGACCATTGCATCTGCTGTGGGTACGTGGGTATGAGTGCCGAATACAATAGCTGCTCTGCCGTCCAGGTGGCGGGCAAGACACAGCTTTTCGCTGGTAGCTTCTGCGTGGATGTCTACAATGGCAAAATCGTATCTGCCTGCATTTGCTGCAAGAATGCTGTCTGCCGTTTTGAAGGGACTGTCCAGCGGTTCCATAAAGGTGGTTCCGGCAAGATTGATAACCAGCGCCCGCTGTCCCCGGCAGTCTGCAATTGTATAACCGCAGCCTGGTGCGTCGCCAGGATAGTTTGCCGGACGGAGCACGTTTTCATGATCATCCAGAAACGGTGCAATGTCTTTTCTGCGCAGAGTATGGTTTCCGCCGGTGATCACATCTGCACCTGCTTCTAAAATTGCCCGTGCGCTGTCGGGAGACAGCCCGTTGTCATGGGAGGAGTTTTCTCCGTTGACAATCACAAGATCCGCTCCCAGCGTGTCCCGCAGGCGGCGCAGCTTGCCGCCGGACAGATATTCTACGCCACAGGTGCGGACAACATCTCCTACGGCAAGTATTTTCAAAGGTTCCATTTAAAATCGTTTCGTTTTCTTTTTATTGTAATCAGAATTAGGGTTTACGATTTCACGCCAGTCCAGATCTCCCCGATCCAGTGCGGTAATCAAGACTTCTGCGGTAGCAATGTTGGTTGCCACCGGGATATTCTGCGTGTCACAGGTGCGCAGAAGCTCGTATTCCTCTTCCTTGGGAGAAGCGTCCCATTCGGAATTGCGGAAAAACAGCACAACGTCAATTTCATTGTACGATACGCGGGAGCAAACCTGCTGCACGCCGCCGTGACTGCCGGGAAGCAGTTTTTCGATTTCCAGTCCCGTAGCTTCGGCGATATACCTGCCTGTGATGCTGGTGGAGCACAGTTTGTGCTTGGAGAGAATTCCGCAATACGCAATGCAGAACTGTGTCATCAATTCTTTTTTCGTATCATCTGCGATCAATGCGATTTCCATAATGCAATTTACCATGCCTTTCCTTAATATTTATTATAACCGGGTTTTATTGAAATAACATCCGTTTTTGCTTACGTATTTTTGGCAGACCGGAAAACAGAGGCACAGCCTGTCCGCGCAGACGGGCTGCAATATTCCGGAACGCTGCTGCAGACAAATCCGCACTGCCATGTCCTTCCTGGGCAAGCACCAGTGCATAATCATACGGCACTGCGCCCAGCAGTGGAACGCCTGCTCCATCAATGATTTCCAGCATACTGTGCCGCGCGCTTTTTTTTGCGGCACATCCCTTTACATCAAAGGGATTGATGACCAGGTGTGTGTCTGTAATTCCGTATGTGAGCATCCGCTGTCCAGTCATACCGGCAGCACGGATACTTGCCGGTGTGTGTCCGGCAACGATTATGGCGCTGTGCGCCACGGCTGCTGCGGCACGCAGCCCTTTGCTAATGCCTGCTCCTGTATCCAGAAGCACATATTCCGCATCAATTTGTTCCGCCGCCTGCTCTACAGCGCGTGCGAGCAGAGAAATTTGATCCGCTTCATCTGTATCTGATAGACTATCTTCATGAGAAGCAGGGAGCAAATACAATTCCAGTGCGTCATATGGACGGAGGAGCGCGTCGACAGGTGCACAAATTCCTTTTGCCAAATCCGCTGCGGTGCAGAGGACATGATCTTCCATCCCACAAAGCAGATCCAGACAGGGACTGCTGAAATCAAAATCAGCCAAAAGGACGCGCTGTCCAAGCTCTGCAAGGGCATGAGCGAGACCCAGCGCCACAGTGGATTTCCCCACGCCTCCTTTGGAGGAGGCAAAAAGCAGCACATTTTCCGTCATATTTCCACCCCTTGTTTTTTTGGTCAGCAAAGCCCACTTATAGGATTATATTATACCACGAATTATGCCGTCAAGTCAACAGTTGCCCAGCTTTTTATTACATAGTGACAGATGTGGTCATAT
>CATLAS010000037.1 GCA_949878535.1 uncultured Eubacteriales bacterium
GAGCTGTCACAGCTTTGCTGTGGCTGAGGGATTGTTTAAGTTGAACTGTCGATTCACAATTGTTCAAAATGATAGCAGAACAATTCCTCCGTCACGGCTACGCCGCGCCACCTCCTTTTACACAAAGGAGGCTGATGAAGTTTGATAAAACTTGCGGTGCGACACCTCCTTATAGAGCCACACAGTGGATCCTCACAAAGGAGGCTAATGAAACTTCCATTTGTCACATCTCCGGAGAGACTTAGAAAAAATCAAAATCCCTGCTCCTTAACGGAGCAGGGATTTTCGCGTATTATTTCACTTCAATAATGGATTCGTCCCACATATTAGGTGCTGTGTATCCCAGCATATTCACGACTGTTGCAGCAACATTGGACAGCCCAAATTTGCCTTCGTCTGCCTTTACAGTATACTGGTCCTTGTAGAAATTGTCATATATAATAAAAGGAACAGGATTGAGTGTGTGGCTTGTTTTTGCCTTGTAGCATCCGTTTGCGTCCGCCTTAGGTGCGCCCTTCTTGTCTGTTTCGTACATCTCGTCTGCATTTCCGTGGTCGGCGGTAATCAACGCAACGCCTTGAAGTTCGTCTACAACCTGCAAAATCCGTGCAAGCTGCAGATCCAGCGCTTCCATGGAGCAAATGGTAGCTTCCAGACTGCCGGTGTGTCCCACCATGTCGCCGTTGGGGAAATTTACCCGCATGCAGGGGTATTTTCCGCTGCGCATTGCTTCGATCAATGCGTCTGCAATTTCAGCACACTTCATCCAAGGACGCTGTTCAAAGGGAACTACATCGGAGGGTACTTCTACATAGGTTTCCAACTCCTCAGAAAATTTGCCGGATTTGTTTCCGTTCCAGAAATAGGTTACATGTCCGTATTTCTGTGTTTCGGAAATTGCATACTGCGCAACTCCTGTATCTGCCAGATATTCGCCCATCGTGTTTGTGATTTCCGGAGGAGAAACCAGGTATCTGCTGGGAATGTGCAGATCTCCGTCATATTCCAGCATGCCCGCGTATACAACCTTCGGTACACGTACACGATCAAAGTATGCAAAATCGCTGCCGCCTTCAAAGGCTTTGGAAATTTCAATGGAACGGTCGCCGCGGAAATTGAAGAAAATCACGCTGTCGCCGTCTTCCACTGTACCTACAGGTGCGCCGTCTTTAGCAATAACAAATGCAGGCAGATCCTGGTCGATTACATGGCTTTCGCTGCGGTAGGTTTCGATTGCCTCTGCAGCAGATGCAAATTGTCTGCCTTCGCCAAGTACATGGGTGCGCCAGCCCTTTTCTACCATTGCCCAGTTTGCTTCGTACCGGTCCATGGTGATGTTCATACGACCGCCGCCGGATGCAATCATAATATCAAAATCATCGCTGCGCAGTCCTGCCAAAAATTCTTCAAAGGGATTTACATAGTCCAGCGCGGAGGTTTCGCCAACGTCCCGACCGTCTAACAGGATATGCACTCGAACTCGCTTCACACCGTCTTCCTTTGCGTGGGAGATCAGTGCTTTTAAATGATCAATATGGGAGTGCACGTTGCCGTCGGAAAACAGACCCAAAAAGTGCAGGGTGCCGCCGCTTTCTTTTACGTTATTTACTTCCTGATTCCATGCATCGGAGGAAAAAAGCTTGCCCGATTCGATAGAAGCTGTTACCAGCTTTGCGCCCTGGGCAAACACTTGCCCGGAGCCAAGGGCGTTGTGTCCAACTTCAGAGTTGCCCATGTCCTCATCAGAGGGAAGTCCTACAGCGGTGCCGTGGGCTTTCAGCTGCACCATGGGATATTCTTTCATGATTCTGTCCAGCGTGGGGGTGTATGCCCGTTGTACGGCATTTCCGTCTCCGGCGGGAGCGATGCCGACGCCGTCCATTACGATGGTGAGCACAGGACCTTTGACCTGCACGGGATTAGAAAGGTTTGTGAGTTTTTTCATGTATCGTCTCTCCATTATTAAATTTTTATATATGCTCTGCAATCAGGCGGTTGATTTTTTCGCGTGTTTCCAAAACAAATGCCTGATCGCAGGGGTATTCCTTGAATGTGATTTCTCCGCGGGATTCCAGAACATCCAGTACTGCCTGTCGTCCGCACAGCTTTTCTGCCAGTGCGAATGCACGCATATCATACATGGCGGCGGTGAAGCCCAGCAAGTGAATGGTTTCATAGGCAGTGCCGTCCGGTGCGGGATAAACGGAGAACGCATCTCCGGCAGGTACCCAAAATCCACCGTCTGTGCACATATAAGGGTCACAGAATTCCAGAGAACCTTCTGTAAAATAGAAGTTATATCCCCACTGGAGGAATCCGGCGATATTGTATTTATACAGCTGTGCGCCGATCATACGGTTCCGGGCAGTAGACATAGAAACAAACCGGTTGGAAACCTGTTCGCACTGACAGCAACAGTAGTATGCCCACAAATGATCCAGCCCTGCCTCCAAATAAGGTTCGATGTGGTCGATAGACACAACCGGGGTTTCTACAGCACCTTGTTCATAAAAGCTGAAGTCGGAGAGGGCATCCATTACAGTTTGTCCCTGCAGCGCTTCTTTTACGCCTTCTTTGGCAGCAAGATAGCTTTCCAGCTTGTCGCCGCCCGGTTCATCGGACAAATGGAACACCATTCTGTCCTGGACGCCCAGGTTTTGCATTTCCTCGATAAGTGCGGGAAGAAATGCATTCAGAAAACTACGGTATTCTTCTCCTGCTGCGTCTGTACCCCAGCCGAAAATTTGCCGGTATCCTGTATCTGTATTTGCCATAATCTTGGGAGCATGGTGTGCACCCCATTGGGTGAACAAATGAGAAATTTCATAGTAGCGGATGCCGACCGATTCGCACAGCTCTACCCATCTTTTCAACTTTTCAAAGCCAAAATTCCATCCGTTTTCAGTTTGTGTAACGTCTACCAATTGCACAGTCGGACGTTCTCTTCCAATCGCTGTGTCCAAAGGAGGTGTAAACACTGGAGTGAGAATCATGTTAATGCCATTATCTACTGCAGTTTGCAGAAAGGATTCCATGATTTCCCAGTGACGGTCGGAGAAAATTTCTACATTGTAATACACCGCAAGGCAGTCTGGGTGAAACCACTGTGTAACCTGCAGTGTCTGCTCCGGCAAAAGTGCCGGGATGACTTCAACCGTAAAATCTGCCTCAGCGAGGATTTCCTTTTCCCATCCCTGCAGAACAAAATGAATGGGATATGTGCCGCCCTGCATGTTTTCCGGCACGCGGACGTCTATCCAGATTGCCTGCAATTCTTTTGTAATATAAATGCAGTTTTCTTCTGTAATCGGGCGGAGCAAATCGGGGTACAGCCCTGGCTGGGTGCGCAGATATGCGCCATCGTCCTTTCCGCAGTACAGGGGATAGCGCACAGGAACTGAGTCCACCCGCTGCAAATGGATGCAATCGGCAATGGGACTTTCAACAGACAGAAAGCCTGCCTTTTTCACTGGATCAGCATCATCGAACTGATATGCCAGCTGAAAACTGAACCGTTCTCCAAGCAGTGCGGAGCCTTTAGAATAGTCAGCCTTATCGTAAACAGACTCATCCAAAAAGCACTTTTCCGTTTGGGCGATCGGTTTCATTATGATATTGCTCATATAAGACCTCGCAGAAAAGAATCAAAATTTATCAATCATATCATCATACCATATTTTAGAGATTTGTACAAGAAATATCCTGATTTTACCCGTAAAAAAACTGTAAATTTCTGTATTGACAGTGGATTGGGGTTGTGCTATCATTTGAATTGCGGCAGTATGTGCAGGTAAATTTCATGCCGTTCTATTTTTATATATGAAGTTGGGAAATATGGGAATCAACAAAGAACTTACAAAAGGGCAGAAAGTGCTCGATATGATCGGGAAAAACCTGATTCTTGTAGGCGGGAACGCCATGTATGCCTTGGCTATTGTGTTATTTGTCATGCCTTCCGGACTTGTTACTGGAGGCGTTACCGGTATTTCTATTATGATCAGTAAGCTCACCGGTGTGGAAGTGTCGTATTTTGTGTTTGCTATCAATATTGCCCTGTTTATATGGGGATCTGTTGTGCTTGGCAAACATTTTTGTGTCACGACGGCGGCAAGTACGGTGTTGTACCCGGGATTTTTGTACATATTCCAGCGTGTGTTTAAGGATGTAGTTTTAATTGAGGATGATCTGGTGCTGTGCGCCGCGGCAGCCGGTGTAATGATTGGATTTGCTGTGGGCGTGGTAGCGCGGACAGATTCTTCCACAGGGGGGATGGACATACCGCCGCTGATTATTAACAAATGGACGGGATTTCCTGTAGGAACTATGCTGTGTATTATTGATGCTACGGTGATTTGCGCGCAGCTTCCCATCTCTTCTGTACGGCAGGCGCTGTACGGAATTTTGATGGTGGTTGTATATTCCTTTGTGATCAACCAAGTTATGATGATGGGCAATGGCAAGCTGCAGATTCAGGTGATCAGCAACAGCACAAAAGAGGTGCGGGATGCGGTGCTGACGGAGCTGCACCGGGGCGTGACACTGTTGTCTGGCAAGCGGGGATTGTCTGGTGAACCCTGTGATGTGGTTTTAACGGTTGTATCCAGCCGGCAGCTTGCCAGGGCAAAAAAGACAATTCTTGCTGTGGATCCGGATGCATTTATGATTATCAGCAAGGTAGGAGAAGTAAACGGAAACGGATTCTCTTTCAGTAAAGGGGATAAAAAACTTGACAAGTCGGATATCCTATAGTAAAATCAATATGGGAAATCGGGCTGTCGCGCGTTGTGTGGCCGAAAGGTATCAGCGTGAGGAAAGTCCGGGCTTCACAGGGCAGGATAACGGATAACGTCCGCCGAGGGTAACCTCCGGGAAAGTGCAACAGAAATAGACCGCCGCATCTTGCGGTAAGGATGGAAAGGCGAGGTAAGAGCTCACCGGCACGACAGGCAACTGTGTGCAAATGTAAACCCTATTCGATGCAACACCGTATGCAGATCGGCTCCAACCGGAGTCCATGCCGGCCCGGCATGTGTGTCTGCGGGTGGCTGGAGACTTGCAGCAATGCAGGTTCGAGATAGATGACAGCCACGGCTTTTTGCCGTACAGAACCCGGCTTACAGATTTCCCCTGTAAAGAAAAATCTCCCGAAATTTCTGGCATTTATTTTCGGGAAATGGAATAGATAAGGGCGCCGCCGAAGCAGGTTGGCGCTTTTGTGTATGAAATTATACCGAACCTAAGTTTCATGTGAGGATCTGCTGTATAGAGATAGAGGAAAAAGGTGTATAAAATTAGAACAAAAGTAGCTTCCCCTTATTTCAAAAAATGACCCCTTGGGGTATGTCGCGAAGCATCAAGCTTTAAAAGGCCCCTTGTGCAAAGGAGGGGTTATCACAGCTTTGCTGTGACTGAGGGATTGTAAAACTATCATTTTGTTGTATCTGTAAATCGACAGCACTGCTCAACAATCCCCCAGTCGCTGTCGCTTCGCTTGGCGACAGCCCCCTTTGCACAAGGGGGCCTTTTAAAGTATGATGTTGTGCGGATGTTGTGCGGGGCTCCTATTGGAGCCTTGGTAAGTTTGTATTGTAATTATAAGAAAGGAAATGGAATTATGCCGAAAATAGAGGAAATTGATCAGAATTTTAAACAGAATACAGATGAGAGCGGGCTGGTATACATAGATTGCTTTTCTGCCCCCGTGCGTATTTCCGGTCTCCCCTGGAGAGAGAAAAATCAAAATTATCATCGGATGGATGACAGTCTCAATGATTTATACAATTTTGGTGTGCGCGGACTTTCTCCCTGCACGGCAGGCGTGCAGATTTCCTTTAAAACGAATTCCAAAAAAATTGGAATCAAGGTGGATGTGGAATGGAACAATCTCATGCCGCACATGCCGTACAATTCCAGCACGGGTGTAGATATTTATATTGGCTCCGGGAGGAATAAAAAGTTTTTTAAAACATTTTTTGTGTATTTGAACGGAACGGATCATTACGAGGATGTGCGGGAATTTCATGACGGCGAGATGAAGGAGATTACACTGAATCTTCCCCTGTATTCCGGTGTAGAAAAAATGCTTCTTGGGTTGGACGCGGGCTCCAGCCTGGAAATGCCGGAGCCGTTTGATTATGATAAGCCGGTGCTGTTCTACGGTTCGTCTATTACACAGGGAGCATGTGCATCCCGCCCTGGAATGGCGTATTTTAATATTTTGAGCAGGAAATTGAACTTTGAAGTAGTCAATATGGGCTTTTCTTCCAGTGGAAAGGGGGAACCGGTGATGGCAGAGCAGATTGCGAGCATTCCCCTTGCAGCTTTTATTTATGATTATGACCATAATGCAGGGGATGCGGAAGAACTGGAGCAGACGCATCAGAAGTTTTTTGAAATTGTACGTGCTGCGCAGCCGGATCTGCCGATTATCATGCTCAGCAAGGCGGATTGTGAAGACGGTATAGAAGCTACGGAAAAGCGGAAAGCGGTGATCTATAAAACGTACTTGGATGCAAAAAAACGTGGGGATGATAAGGTCTGGTTTATAGACGGACAAACTCTGTACGGAACGGAGGATCGGGATTCCTGCACAGTGGATTCTCTGCATCCCAATGATTTTGGATTTATGCGCATGGCGCAGGTAATTCTTCCGGTGCTGAAGGAAGCGTTGGGGGAGTCTGGTGACTAAAAAGCTGGTCCCCTCCCATGTTTAAGCCTCACTTAACTCCAATAGCCTCCCTTGTGCAAAGGGAGGTGACGGCCAAGCGTAGCGATGCCGTCGGAGGGATTGTTTTACTATCATTTTAGATAATCGCAAATCGGCAGTACAGCGAGACAATCCTTCACCCGCTTTGCGGGAGCACCCTAGGATCCGCTATGCGGCTCCAGCACAAGGGAGCCTTTTGAAGTTGGCGGGCGCACCTTTTTAATATGCGACAAAAAACAGAGGGGAATTTCCCCTCTGTTTTTTACATAGAAAGCAAAAGTGTTTTTAATTCCTTTACAGACTCGACTATATAATTTGCTCCTGCTTCTTCCAGTTCTGCACGGCCTCCATATCCATATAAAACACCTATTGACTGCATTCCGTTCTTTTTAGCACCGACTATATCATGCATCCGGTCTCCGATCATGATCGCGCCTGCTGCATCCTTTATGCCGATGCGCTCCATAGCGCATGCAATCACTTCATCTTTCGCTACCCGTGTACCGTCCAATTCGCTTCCTGTAATGCAGGTGAAATACGAATCAATATGAAAATATTCTGCAATCTGCCGTGCAAAGACTTCCGGTTTTGAGGTTGCCATAACGATTTGTATACCAGCCTTTTGTAGAGACTGCAGCAAG
>CATLAS010000038.1 GCA_949878535.1 uncultured Eubacteriales bacterium
GGCAGGGCGGAAGTGTATGCAAGTAAAAATCGGGTTTTGGATTCAGCTGTGGACGCCCTTGGCATGGGTGTGGGCTTCACTTTGGCGCTTCTTGCTATGGCGGCGCTCCGTGAAATATTCGGTGCAGGTTCCTTTATGGGATGGGAAATCCCCTTCCTGTCCAAGTTTGCTGTCCCGATTTTGATTAATTCTCCCGGTGGATTCTTTGTGTTCGGGATTTTGATTGCCATAGTAAACTGTATTACAAAAAGAAAAACTGGCAGAGATTTCGGATGCACAGGCTGTCCTTCGGCGGCTGTGTGCGGAGCCAATGACGGCAGTCTGCAAAAGGCTGCCGAAAAGGATCGGGCAGCAGGATCCGGCAAGGACTGCGATGATACTGCACAGGAGGGCGGAAAATGATGCGGGATTTGGTAATTATCATCTTCACCGCAATGTTGGTGAATAACTATGTGCTGGTGCGTTTTCTGGGGATCTGCCCGTTTCTCGGTGTATCGAAAAAGCTTCATTCCGCGGTGGGCATGGGGCTTGCAGTTACCTTTGTTATGCTCCTTGCAACAGCCGCTACGTGGCCAATTCAAACGTATGTTTTGTCAGAATTTCATTTGGAATATCTGCAAACCATTGTATTTATTCTCATAATTGCCGCGCTGGTACAGCTTGTGGAGATTGTTCTGAAACGGTATATTCCGGCGCTGCATCGCTCTCTTGGCATATACCTACCCCTGATTACGACGAACTGCGCCGTGCTTGGCGTGGCGAAAAACAATATTTCCGAAGGATATGCAACTTTTATAGAAGCAATGGCAAACGCCCTTGGCTGCGGTCTTGGATTTTTGCTTGCCATGGTGCTGTTTGCAGGGGTTCGTATGCGCATTGAAACGGCAAAACCGCCTAAATGCTTTGAGGGTATGCCGATCACGCTTATATCCGCATCCATTGTGGCGCTAGCATTTTACGGCTTTGCCGGTGTGATCGACAATATGTTTCTGTAAAGGAGGAAAGCGGGATGCTGAATGCAATTTTGCCTGCCGCAGTATGCGTGGCGGGTATCGGATTGATTTGCGCAGTCATTCTTGTCATTGCCGCCAGATTTATGGCGGTGCGGGAAAAATCCCAGGAAAAAGAGCTGCGAGCATGCCTTCCCGGTGTGAACTGCGGTGCGTGTGGGTATCCCGGATGCGACGGATACGCGGCCGCGCTGGCAGAGGGAACGGAGAAACGTACCAATTTATGCATTCCCGGCGGGGATGCAGTTTCGGAGAAAATTTCCCAGATGCTGGGTGTGGAATTTCAGGATACTGTAGAAGAGGTAGCAGTGATCCATTGCTGCGGCGATTGCGAACATGCGGCGAAAAAAGCGGATTACAGTGGCATTCAGACATGCAGCGGCGCAAAAATGCTGTATGGCGGGGAGATGGCATGCACTTATGGTTGCCTGGGAAAAGGGGACTGTGCGGCGATTTGTCCATATGACGCGATTTATATGGAAAAAGGAATTGCCCATGTGCACGCGCCCAAATGTGTGGGCTGCGGACTTTGTGTGAAAGCCTGCCCGAATCAAATTATAACGCTGATGCCGGATACAAAACGGGAAGTGATTGCATGCAGCAATAAAGAAAAGGGCGCTGTTGCCCGGAAGAAATGTACGAACGCCTGTATTGCGTGCAGAAAGTGCGAAAAAATCTGCCCGACCGGGGCGATCACAGTAGAGGAAAATCTTGCCCGGATTGATTATGATAAATGTATTGTTTGCGGAAAGTGCCGGACGGTATGTCCGGTTGGATGTATTCTCGGTGGGGATCATTCCGGCAGACATCGATTTTCGGAGGATAATCGTGGCGGCAGAGAATAAAAAACGCCGTCGGGATATGCTGCTGATTGGGGGAGTTTTGCTGATCAGCGGCATAGCACTGCTATTGACATTGCTTTTCAGGGCACCGGGGGATCAGGTGGTGGTAGAAGTAGACGGAGCAGTGTTTGGAACATACGATTTGCATAAAGATGCGGAGATTCAGATTGAGACAGAAAACGGCGGATATAATGTGCTTGTAATTACAGATGGATTTGCTGCGGTTACGCAGGCGAGCTGTCCGGATAAGCTGTGTGTGCACCAGCACAGAATCAGCCACAGCGATGAAAGCATCATCTGTTTGCCCAACAAAGTGGTTATATCTATTGTAACGCATAATGAAACCTGAAAGGCGTGTAGTTTATGAAACAGAAAACCCAGACGCTGGCACTGCTTGGCATGTGTACGGCTGCTGCAATGATTTTGTCATATGTGGAGAGTTTTATTCCCTCCCTCAGTCCGGGACTGAAAATCGGACTTCCCAATGTTGTTATTGTTTTTGTTTTGTATCGTTTTGGCTGGCTTGCAGCCGGCGCAGTATCTCTGATCCGGGTACTGCTGACGGCGCTCTCGTTTGGCAGTATGTTAAGCTTGGCATACGGAGCAGCCGGTGCGATACTCAGTCTTGTCATTATGGCGCTGCTGCGTAAAACACAGTTATTTTCTGCGGTTGGAGTCAGCGTTGCGGGAGGCGTAGCACATAATACGGCGCAGATCATTGTTGCTGCGGCGGTGATGGATACGCATCAGGTTTTGTATTATCTTCCTTTACTTATTATTGGAGGTACTGCCGCCGGCATATTGGTAGGGATTGCTGGGGGGATCTTGCTTGCACGCCTGCCTCAGAAACATGCTGTTAAATGAAAAAGGATTGTTTTTCTCAACAATTTATGTAAAAATTGTGATCCTGTTTAAATTAAACATGGCAATTTTACATAAAAACCTTGACAAAAATGTGAGGGTATGATATGCTAAATGTGAAAAAGGTAGATAGTGGAGCGGTGTCTCTTTCAGATAACATTGCTTTCCTGTGTTCGGTTGCGGCTGTTCATGCTGTGCCTTGCTTCCGACAGTGGATGTCTGCCGTAATTTGTGATACTTTTACAGTCAGAAAGGATTCAGAAAGATGAAAAAACTGATTGCATGCTTGCTGGTGTTGTCTATGCTGCTTGGCGGTATGATACTGGCAATTGGTGCTGCCGGGGAAGAATCGGAACCGGAACGAATTCCTGCAGAATACGGTCCCGTTACTAAAGAAGATTTGAATAACGGAGTGGTTGCCGAGTATAAACCTCGCGGCACAAATAAACAGATTGGCGATAACCTGTACTGTCAAGTTTATTGGTACGCTATGAGAAAAGGCGGTACGCAATACTTTGAAGCCGTTATCACGGGAAGCGGCACAATGAACGATTACCAAAAAGGTCTTAATATGATCAGCTCTGATACAAAGAAGGTCAGCAGAGTTTTCATTGCAGACGGAACGACCAACATTGGTGCCTATGCTTTTAACGGTATGGAGAGGCTGGAATATGTTTCCATTCCTGACAGCGTGAAAACTATCGGCAATAATGCATTTTATGGCACTGGCATGAAGACGGTGAAACTTCCTGACAGTATCACCTCTATTGGCGATTACGGATTTGCTTATTGTGCTTCTTTGACATCCATTGAACTTCCCGATGAATTGACTTCTATCGGTGAATATGCATTCTTCCGCTGCCCTGTGCTTGCTTCGGTAGATATGGGTGTAAAGGTTCAAACCATTGGTGAGCGGGCGTTTGCTTACGACCCGGAATTGACTGCTCTTGCAATTCCTGATTCCGTAACGGAAATGGGTGATTACATATTCCTTAGTTCTGGCGTAAAGAACCTCCGGGTTCCTGCTGCAATCAACTATGTATCGGAAAACACCTTCAGCGGTAACCGTGCAATGGAAACGATTGAACTGCATGAGGGTATTACAGAAATTAGAGATACAGCGTTCTTCATGTGTACTTCTTTGCAGTCTGTCAATGTTCCGGATTCTGTAACTTCCATTGGTAAATCCGCATTCGGAAGCTGTGAATCCTTGACCAGTGTTCGCCTGCCTGCAACAATGGAGGCAGTAGGAGAAAACGCTTTCTATGGTTGTAAATCTCTTGAATCGGTTGTATATCCTGCCGGCGTTGGTGCAATCGGTGACATGACATTCTATGAGTGCGCTGCACTGAAATCTGTTGCGATTCCTTCTGATGTAACTTCTATCGGCAAGGCTGCTTTCCGCGGATGTACTACGCTCGCAGAGATCACACTGCCGGAAGGTCTTACAAAGTTGGATAAATCTGCTCTCAGAGATTGTAAAGCACTTACTTCTGTAACCATTCCTGCTGGTGTTACTGTTTTGGAAGATTACGCTTTCATGGGTTGCGATGCATTGACAACAGTAAATGCACCCGATACTGTAACAGATATTGGCAGAAAAGTATTTGCAGAATCTGGTTTGACCAGCTTCAAGGTGCCTGCTTCTACCAGAGCAATTGGCTATGGTGCATTCTATGAATGCGAGGCACTTGAGGACGTAACAATTTCTGATGCAGTTGTAACAATTGGCAATTATGCATTTGCTCGCTGTGGTGCTCTCAAGTCTTTGGTTATTCCGGATTCTGTTAAGAGAATTGGAACAGGCGCTTATGGATATAAGGCAACTCTGAAAGAGGGCGCAGTTATTTTCAGTGATGCAACTATTTACGGATCCTCTTCTTCCGCTGCACAGAAATTTGCAGAAGATATGGGCCTCCAGTTTGCAGATGTGTCCAGCATGTCAACGGTTGCTTATGCAGCTGATTCTGTACGGTACTTTGGAGACCTTAACAACGACCAGATTGTTGATAACAATGATGTACAGCAGATGCGGAATGCATTGTCTAACGGAACTGCTGTTGCAGATGAAATTTCTGATATCAACGGTGACGGTGTGATTGACGCACTGGATGCACTGGCATTGCAGACAATGATTGCAGGCTAAAATAAAAAATAAGAGTAAAAAAGTCTCACGAATTTGTTTCGTGAGACTTTTTGCAGTTAGTGTAAAAAATAAATAAGAACCCAGCCTTACCAAATGCAATTAAAAATTGTGGATGGTGCCTTGAACCCATATTATATCCATAATAAAAGGCCACCGACTTTTGTCGATGGCCTTTCAACCATAATCTCAGTTACTGCGCAGCAGTAACAATTGCATCAAATTTTTCAGGAACCAGAGAAGCGCCGCCAATCAGCCCGCCATCTACATGATATTTTGCCAAAAGTTCAGCAGCGTTGCCATCGTTCATGCTTCCACCATACTGAATTGTAGTTGCTTCCGCAACTTTTTCGCCATACATGCCAGCCAAAACGCTGCGGATCAGACCGCATGCTTCGTCAGCCTGCTGAGGGGTAGCTGTCAACCCTGTTCCAATAGCCCATACAGGTTCATATGCAATGATAACTTTCTGCATTTCTTCAGCACTTACGCCTGCCAGTGCAAGCTTTGTCTGCATAGAAAGAATTTCGTCAGTAATGTTGCTCTGACGTTCTTCCAAAACTTCACCTACACAAAGAATTACAGTCAGTCCGGCAGCAAGTGCAGCCTTTGTCCGCTGATTTACAGTTGTGTCTGTCTCGCCGAAATACTGTCTGCGTTCGCTGTGACCGATGATTACATATTCAACACCGGTTTCCAGAAGCATGTCCGCAGAAATTTCGCCGGTATACGCGCCGCTTTTTTCAAAATGTACATTCTGTGCGCCAATTTTTATGTTTGTGCCTTTGGCTGCTGTGACTGCTGCGTCAATATCTACAAAAGGAACGCACAAAACAATGTCGCATCCGTTTTTGCCGCTTACAAGTGCAGCAGTTTTTTCAATTGCTTCCTTTGCCTTAGAAGGTGTCATGTTCATTTTCCAGTTGCCGGCGATTATAGCCTTACGTGTTGCTTTATTCATAATAGAAAAGTTCCTTTATTTGTAATATAGTTTGCACTGCATGTGCAACTTTATAAATTTCTTCAATAAATTTGTCTGCGCGCAGTCTCAGCGAGACTGCGCGCAAATTGTAAAGACTTATTTATCCTGGAGGCAGGAAATTCCCGGAAGATCCAAACCTTCCAAAAATTCGAGAGAAGCGCCGCCGCCGGTGGAGATGTGGGTCATTTTATCCGCAAATCCCAGATTTTCAACAGCAGCAGCCGAATCGCCACCGCCAATGATGGAAATTGCACCGGAATCAGCAACAGCTTTTGCAACGTCCAGTGTACCTGCTGCAAAGTGTTCCCACTCGGAAACGCCCATCGGACCATTCCAGATTACTGTGCCGGCGCCGGAAATGGTTTTTGCAAACAGTTCTCTTGTTACAGGGCCGATATCCAGACCCATCCAGCCATCAGGGATGCAGTCGGAGGTGATGGTCATATAAGTGGTATCTTCCTTGTATTCGCGTCCGATTACGTTATCAACGGGAAGCAGGAAGTTTACGCCCTTTTCTTTTGCTTTTTCCATCAGGCTGGTAGCCAGTTCCACTTTGTCATCCTCGCAAATGGAAGTGCCGATGTTATAGCCCTGTGCCTTAAAGAATGTGTAAGCCATACCTCCGCCGATGATCAGCGTGTCGCACTTTTCGATCAGGTTGTTGATTACGCCGATTTTGTCGGATACTTTTGCACCGCCAAGAATGGCAACGAAGGGACGTGCAGGATCAGCCAGAGCTTTACCCATAATGTCCACTTCCTTCTGAATCAGATAACCGCAAACTGCAGGCAGATAATCAGCAACACCGGCTGTAGAAGCGTGTGCGCGGTGTGCGGTGCCGAATGCATCATTTACAAAAATGTCTGCCATAGAAGCAAGTTCTTTTGCGAAAGCAGGATCGTTCTTTTCCTCTTCTTTATGGAAGCGAACGTTTTCGATCAGCAGTACGTCGCCGTCATTCAGAGCAGCAGCCTTTGCCTTTGCGTCAGCGCCGATTACGTCAGCAGCCAGTACAACTTCTTTGCCGAGCAGTTCAGAAAGACGCTTTGCAACAGGAGCCAAAGAATATTTCGGATTTACTTCACCCTTGGGTCTGCCCATGTGGGAGCAGAGAACGGTTTTAGCGCCGTGCTCCATCAGATACTGAATGGTAGGCAGTGCGCCGACAATACGCTTGTCATCGGTAATTACGCCGTCTTTCATAGGTACGTTGAAGTCGCATCTTACCAGAACGCGCTTTCCGGCCACGTTAATATCGTCAACTGATTTCTTATTTAACATAATTTACCTCCCTTAATACATATAGATAGAATACTGGTATCATGCCAGTATAGAAAAACGGACCCGGTCCAAAACAGACCGGACCCGTACATGAAGCGTAATCCAGATATAATTATACTTCCAGAAAAAACATATTATGATAACTCTGAGAAGTACTTGATTGTCCTTACCATCTGTGATGTATAAGAATTCTCGTT
>CATLAS010000039.1 GCA_949878535.1 uncultured Eubacteriales bacterium
AGCATAGGACGGTCTACACCGTGACGTACCCTCTGTACACCTTCTTCCCACGCCTGCTCCTTTTTCATTTGCCGAATCAAAGAACGCTTCTGCGGCACAGTCACAGAAGTTTCTGTTCTGCCTGCACCTTGTCGGGGCGGCTTCCCGTAGGACTGCATACGCGTCGGTGCACCAGATCCAGCCTGCACCTGCTGCACACCGTTTCCCGTACCTCTGCCGCGTCCGTATTGATAAGAACGATTTTCATTGTTCATGTGATCCTTACGTCCTTCCCGTATATATCACAGCCCAAACCAGGCACAAACACAAAGACACGCTGTCAACAGGCTGAATACTGCTACAATCTTCACTTCACTCCAACCGCATTTTTCCAGGTGATGATGAAAAGGTGCCATTTTAAACAGCCGCTTGCCGCCGGTAAGTTTAAAATAAATCACCTGCAGCATGGTGGATGCGGTTTCCAAAATATACATAAGTCCGCATACAACAACGATCAGCGGATTATCCATCATAAAGGCAGCACCAACTACAAGACCGCCGAAAAAGAGAGAACCTGTATCTCCCATAAACACCCGAGCAGGATAGAAATTATAAATCAAAAATCCTGCAGCAGAGCCCGCCATAATCGCAGACACCGCTGCAACCCCGGAAGTGGGAACAGCAGCATGAAACAGTGCTGCTGCACCGTAAAAAAGCCCAACAACCAAAGTCACAGAGCTGGCAAGCCCATCAATTCCATCGGTGAGATTGACACTGTTCATCATTCCACACAGAAGCAGCAGCGCAATGATATAGTATGCAATACCAAAATCAATAGCGAGATCCAGATAGGGTATGTACAGCGCGGTGGTAATCTGACCGAATCGGCTCATACCAAACAGGTACACGCCGGCGCAAATCAATTGCAGCAAAAACTTCTGGGGTGCCGTCAGTCCCTCGTTCTGCTTTTTGCGCAGTTTAGCCAAATCGTCAATCATGCCGATCAGTCCGCTGGCAACTGCCATAGCAAGGGTAAGCACCAGCGCAGGAATTTCTTTAGATCCTTCCCGCAGAAAAATAATTACGCAGGCAGCCGCACCAGTTATCAATGCCGCTATGATAAAAGCAAGTCCGCCCATGGTAGGGGTGCCTTCTTTGTTTTTGTGCCACCGGGGACCGATTTCCAGAATTTTTTGACCCATTTTATGACTGGCAAGTATCGGGATCAGAAAATGGGATATCCCCGCTGTCAGCAAAAAGGTAACAGCAAATATACCGATATAAAATACGGGATAAAACATACACCCTCCACATCTTTGGACATGCTTTTTAGTCAAATGTAAAATTTTGCAAAAATCTTTAAGTAGATTATACCATATTTCCCAGAACGGGTCAACCCTTTTTCAGTCTTGCTACAGCATCCCGCACTATATCCCGTTCTGAAAACGGCTGTTTACCGTTGGGACCTGTTTCGTAAGTTTCGTGGCCCTTCCCTGCAAGAAGAATAATATCCCCGGGCATGGCAGTTTCTATGGCATAAATAATTGCTTCCTTGCGATCCGGAATCACTGCAGTGGCCGACGACTGGGACATGCCAGATAAAATATCTTCAATAATTGCATTTTTATCCTCTGTGCGGGCGTTGTCTGATGTAACAATCACCCGATCGCATATTTCCTGTGCAATACCACCCATTACGGGACGTTTGGTTTTATCCCGATCTCCGCCGCATCCGAAAACCACAGCAAGACGACCGCCTCCCGGAACTGCCTGTCGTAACCCTTCCAAGGCTGCACGCAATGCCTGAGGCGTATGCGCATAGTCGATATAAACATCAAAGCCTGCGTCCGCAGTACAAACGATGCGTTCCATTCTTCCGCAAATGCCGGAAACGTCAAATATCCCCTTTACAACAGCACTTACAGGCACGCCCATTTCAATTGCTGCAATTGCAGAAAACATGGTATTATATACAGTAAACATTCCTGCAACCTTGGAACGGATCAGCAGACTGTTCCCTTTATATCGAAGCTGATAGGCAATCCCCTCCGGACGAATACGTCTGTTTTTCGCCATATACAGTCCAGCATGAATCCCTGGTATTCGCCTGCCATATGGATCGTCCCCATTGATTACAGATACTTCACAGTTTCGAAACATGGACGCCTTTGCCTGAAAATACGACTCCATATCTTTATGGAAATCCAAATGCTCTGCTGAAAGATTTGTAAAGATTCCCGCTTCAAAACAAAGGGGATCTGTTTTTCTCTGAGCCAGAGAATGGCTGGATACTTCCATGACCACAGCCTTCGCACCATTCTCTTTCATATGTGCAAGCACGCCGTACAAATATCTTGGATCCGGCGTTGTCATAGCGGCCGGCACATCCGGATTTTCGGCTCCTTCACATTGAATCTGCTTCCCGGCAAGCCGGCATCCCAAAGTTCCAATAGTACCTGTTTGAATCCCTGCCGCAGACAAAATTGAAGATAAAAACGAAAGGGTTGATGTTTTTCCATTTGTTCCTGTGATACCTACAAGACGCAGTGCGGCACCTGGATTTCCGTAAAAATTATTCCATATTACCGCAGCAGCATGGCGTGTATCTTCTACCAATATACAGGGAATGCCAGAAACATATGTATCGCATACACAAGCTGCTGCACCTCGCAACACTGCTTCACCGGCATATCTGTGTCCGTCCCTTTTTGTGCCACGCAGGCAAATGAAAACCCCTCCCTGCTGCACATTTCTGGAGTCCGTTGCAGGTTCCGTTATATCCTGCTCCAGCAAAACTCCACACGTGGTATAATCCAATCCCTCTAACAATTTCGTCAAATGCATAAAAACCTCCGGAAGATTTATTCTTTCAACTTCCGGAGATTTTCTATATCTGCATTATATTTTTTAGTCTGTTACACTTAAATCCCGCAGGGATATTTCTACCACTGTCCCCGTCGGCACCATTGTTCCCTCAGGAATTGTCTGTGCCGCCACGGTAGATTCATTACTGTGCGACGCACCCTTAACGCTGACATTCAATCCTGCATTAATCAGCATGCGGTTGGCCGCCTCCGCAGTTTTGCCAACCACATTCGGCACCTCTACCGTATTTTTCACTTCCGCATCACCCGTATACAGGATCACACGTCCGCTGTCTTTAGACAATGTGCTGCCTGCTGCCGGAACCTGACCGGTGACGGTATCCCCCGTTCCGACAATTTCACATTTCAGTCCTTTTGAAGCCACATCTCCACTGGCTTCTGCAGCAGATGTGCCCACATAGTTTTTCACGCTGATTTCTACAGATTTCAATTCATCCTCTGTATACTGGGGTTCGTATCCCATGTAAGGAAGAATGGTAGACAGGAAATTGGACACGTACGGCGCAGCAACCACGCTGCCGTATACACTGCCGCCCATAGGCTCATCCACTACAATGATCACTGCAATTTCCGGATCGTATGCCGGTGCAAATGCCACGCAAGAACCGATCCGCAGAAATGTCTGCCCGCTTGCATCCTTCTGGTCGATTTTCTCCGATGTACCAGTTTTTGCGGCTACCTTATATCCTTTGACATATGCATTTTTTGCACCGCCATCTGTGGAAACGCCTTCTTCCAGAATTCCGGCAATGGTATTGCATACTTCTGTGCTGACCACCTGTCGTTTGACATCCGTTTCGTAGGAATTGATTACCTTTCCATCACTATCTACAACTTCCTTGAGCAAATGCGGTGTTACCAGATATCCTCCATTTGCCACAGATGAAATCGCTGTCAGCTGTTGGAGCGGTGTGGTTTTATAAGTTTGACCAAAGGAATATACAGCCAGGGATACAGTGGAAAAGTCCGCAAAGCTGTGATGATAGGTTGCCACTTCGTTTGGCAAGTCAATACCGGTGATATCTCCATATCCAAAGTCCAAAAAGTACTTATAGAAGGTTTCCCTGCCAAGCCGCAGCGCCACCGTCATTAATGCAGGGTTACAGGACTGCTGCAAGCTTTTTGCATACGGCAAAGTTCCATGTCCCGATTTTTTATGGCAGCTGATCGGGCGGGAATAACCTTCAATTTTCATGCTGCCGCCGCAGGTAAAGTTTTCCGTGGGATTGGTCACGCCCTCTTCAAATGCCATTGCAGTAGTCATAATTTTAGAGGTAGAACCTGGCTCATACAGTTCCGTAATCGCCTTATTTTTCCACATGGTATACAGCAAGTCGTAAAATTTGTTGGTTTTTGCCTGCTCATACAAATCTGCAAAATTGGCGTTGTAATACTCCTTCGCCGCAGCAGCCAGCTCCTCACTGCCATCCTCAAGCTTTTTATTTTCTTCTTTTACTTTCTTTACTGCAAGCTTATATGCATCATCATTTCTCGCATCGCTGGTTTCATATTCTGTCAGCTTCGCCTGTGACCATTCGTCCAGTGTATACGGATCATTACAGTCAAAAGATGGATAGGTTGCCATTCCCAGAATTGCACCAGTGTTCACATTCATTACAACGCCTGCCGCACGGTTTGCCGCCTGATTTTCGTTTACAGTTGCTTCCAACTGGTTTTCCAATTCGTATTGGATATATGTATCTATATTGGTTACCAAGTCATTTCCGTTTTCTGCAGCAACATAGGTTTCATATTCAAATCCCATGTCGTTGTTGAGCGCGTCTTGTGCAGTCACATACCGCCCGCTGGTACCCTCCAGCAAATTGTTGTAGTATGCTTCTAATCCGTAAATGCCGATACCATCGCTATTGGTAAAGCCAAGTGTATGAGAAGCCAAATCGCCGTATGGATAATACCGAATCGCGCCGGCGCGCAAATAAATTTGTGAAGTCAAATCATATTCTTCAATAAACTTACGTACCTTTTCTGCATCTTCTTCACTGATTTCATTGGCAATCACCTCATAACGTCGATTTTTCTTCCCGGTTTTTTCAAGCACCTTTTCATAATCACATCCCAGTGTATCTGCAAAAAAGCGGGAGATTAGTTCGTTCATTTTGATATCTGTATAGTTTGCCGCATCAGAGGATTTCCAGGTATAAAGCACTTCCTTTCCATCGTCATCCCCCTCCGCCATCGCATCAATAATATCCTGAGGAGAGATAAAACAAAGGTATACTGTGGCATTGGTAGCAAGAATATTCCCATTGGTATCATAAATGGTACCTCGCTCCGGATTGACCTCTGTTTCCATAGTGATCTCGTTCATCACCTGCTCTTTATAGTAGTCGTAGCTGTACACTTGCAAATAGGCAAGACGTATACCAACGAGAATTGCCAAGCTGCTGAACGCTATGGTTAAAGCTGTGGCACGGGAGGTTGTGCGCCTGGTTATTCTTTTTCTATTTTCCGCCATACAGCAATCTTCCTTTCCGCGGCACTTGGACTTACTCATCCCATTCTATGTGCCAGCATGGCAATTTATGTATAATCGCCCCATAATCTAAAGAAGGCGTGCCAAGCACACCTTCTCAAATTGTCATTAAGCTATATTTCATTCCAAGACAGCGCTGCTTTTATATTGCATACTATCCTGGTCAGTCAATATATTCCATAAGCTTATCCCAGCTGTTTCCGAAAGAGGACAAAAGCGTAGTAAAAATGCCGAAATCCTCCTGATTGTCCTGGGCATCGTCCAGCACTTCCACCCGGTCTCCCTGGGCAACGTTAATATATTTTGATTCTACCTGATTGCGGCGCACCATACCGATATCTTCTCTGGCAGTTTGTTCAATCACCCGCACATCATTCTTTAAATCCAATTGAATCGCCAATTGTGCAATTTCCGTATTCAGTTCACTGCGTTGGGACTCCAATCCGGAAATTTCCCGCTTAAACTCATTGATCTGTGAGAAACTGAAAAGGATCATCATAATGATTGCCGTAAAAAGTATAACAGCAATTACTATACTTTTCGGGATAGGGGAACTTTTCACCCGGACTTCATCCGCGCGTCCACCCCGCACCAGCTGCAGGAATCCTTGTTTTTGTGCAGTGGTACCAACCGCTGCAGGCGCAGCCTTTTTCGTTTCTACTGTTGCTGCCTGTGCGCGAATAGCAGCTGCGCGGGCATATGCCGCAGCATACGCACCGGAGGCAAACGGTGTAGTTTTCGCATAAGCCTGTGTTTTTTGCGTCTGCTCCGTTTTTATTTTTGCAGCCGTCGTTTTACGAGCACTGCTTTTTGCCTGCGTTTTTACTGTTTTCCCAGCAGGTACAAACTCTGCTGTCTCTTCAAAGGGATTGACATTGACAGCCTTAGCAATTTTTTTGCCGCTGGATGCTATTCTTGGATCCACTCTCGGGATCGCACGCGTTTGATAGGATACGGAAGCTGAAGCCGCACCTCTGCCGCTGAACTTTTGCTGCAATCTGCCACACAGGGGATTTTGTGCTGCATTTGTCACATGTGTCTGCGCGTTTCCCATTGTCTTTCCCTTTCCTTTCGTTATTATGATCCTATCTTTCTTTGGATTTGCGTCCCAAAGAAACAGAATTCAAGTTTTATATTTTCTCTGCCACTCGAAGCTTAGCGCTTCTCGCTCTGGGGTTTTCTGCAACTTCTTTTTCAGAAGGCAAAATCGGCTTTTTAGTAACCCGTTTCACAACAGGCTTTTTCCCGCAAGTGCACACCGGAAAATCTGGCGGACATTCGCAGGGAGACTCCATTTTCTGAAAAACCTGCTTTACAATCCGGTCTTCTAAGGAATGGAACGTAATCACAGCAGCGCGCCCGCCCGGTCTAAGCCGTGCAATGGCTTCCTGCAAAGACGGTTCAATCACACGAAGTTCACCGTTCACCTCAATACGCAGTGCCTGAAACGTTCTTCTAGCAGGATGCTGACTTTCTTTATGTCGCGCAGCCGCAGGCATCGCATCCATCACAATATCTGCCAACTGGCGTGTTGTCTCGATTCTATGGTCAGCTCTGCTTTTTACAATTTCAAATGCAATCCTGCGGTTGAATTTTTCTTCTCCATATTCCCGCAAAACCCTGCATAGTTCTTCTTCGCTGTAACCATTGACAATATCCGCTGCTGTAGTACTGCCCGACTGGTCCATTCGCATATCCAGCGGCGCATCTGCCATATAGGAAAAGCCCCTGTCTGCTTCATCTAACTGTACAGATGAAACACCCAAATCCCACAAGGCACCATCTATTTCTTGTATACCCAAGCCATCCAGCACCTCGCCAATGGCTGAAAAATTCGCTTTAATAACTGTTGAAGCAGTTCCGTATACTGCCAGTCTTTCCCTGCAGCGCAATACTGCACGTTCATCCTGATCCAAGCTGATC
>CATLAS010000040.1 GCA_949878535.1 uncultured Eubacteriales bacterium
CGGAAGAATGTGTTAACGATGCATATCTTGGTACATGGAATTCAATCCCCGATGAAAGACCCAGCTATTTTTCAGCATTCCTTTGCAGAATTGTTCGAAACTTATCTCTAAAACGATATGAATATGTACACGCCCAGAAACGGAATCCAGGTGTAGTTACCTCTTTGGAGGAATTGTATGAGTGTATTCCCGGAAGCGATACTGCCGATGACGGTTTAGGCCCGGAATATGAGGACAATGTTCTGCGAGATACAATCAATCGCTTTCTTGAGATGCTGCATGAAGATGCGCGCAATATTTTCATACGGCGGTATTGGTTCTTTGATCCGATTAAGGAAATCGCCTGCCGTTACGGTATGAGTGTTAGTAAAGTGGATTCTACACTGGTACGAACTAGAAAAAAATTCAAACAGTTTTTAATAAAAGAAGGCTTTTGCGATGAATAAACCGCCGCTTCATAAATATGAATTTCTTTTGCTGACCAGTGAATGCGACATTTAGAAAGGTAAGGTGTTACGGCATGAAAAAGAAAGATATGGACAGAATGATCAGTCTCATCGACGATGAAAAGCTTGCGGCAAGTGAAACGGTCGGAAAGCGTAAAATTCCGTGGAAGCAAATGACGGCTGTTGCTGCCTGTGCAGTAGTACTCCTATCCTCGGTGTTCGTTTTTGCTAAATTACGTACACCCGCCCCGGAAAAACCAGACAGCCCCGTTATAGAAATTCCGGGCGATTCCCCTGCAGAACTGCGGATTTTAAGCACCAGCGCAACTACATATTATTCCTCCAGTCTGATTGCAAACAATACAGAGTTTATGATCCAAACGGAGAATGGCTCAAAGGAGGAACTGGAAAAGTCTGTATACCTGGATCCCCCGGTGGAATATACAATTGAGGAAATCAGCGAGAATGAATTCCTTCTGACGCCTGAAGAATCGTTTCCGGATAATACTGTTATCCGTTTGGCGCAGATTAAAAACGAAAAAGTAACCGACAGTTGGGCATATCAGACGAAAAATGATCTAACTGTTTCTGAAACCTATCCTCGGGACGGCGCACTTGCTGTTTCGCCGGAAAGTGTTCTGGAAATTGTGCTGTCCTATGGAGATGTGGAGAATTTTGACGATTATGTTTCCATTACTCCTGAGATTTCCGGCTCTTGGGCACATATTGGAAAAACATGGCGCTTTACACCGGATCAGCCGCTGGAAATGGGCACCAGGTACACCGTCAGTATCCGGGAAGGATATCATAATGAAAGCGTGACAAACACAGTGCCCTCCAGTTTTTCTTTTGATGTTTTTGACAATGATAAAAAAAACACCGCTTATGAAATTGATCTGTATAGACCCATACACATAACCCGGGATGAAATTTACACCTTCCGCCCTGGGGAAGCTGTTTCAATTCCGTTTAATCCGATGAAAGATAGGCATGCACAGATTTCACATATCAGTATGGAGCAGCTGTACAGTGCGAAGGATTTTATTGCAAAACTGCTGGATGAGAATGCACAGGTGGAGAGTACGTCTTTAGGGGATTTGTCTTTCACTTGGCAGAATCTTTCTCTTTGTGGGGAGGCGGAAGATACTGTAGTATTTGATGATACGCTGCCGGAAGGCTACTATATTGCCCGTATTTACGATATGGCGGATCGGGAAAGAAGCATAGCTTTTCTCCAGGTAAACTCCATTTCCGCCTATGCTTTGGAAACGAGGGAAGAAGCCCTGATCTGGGCTGCAAAGGATGGAGCGCTTGCCGAAGGACTTTCGGTAGCTTATGATGAAAAGACGACTGAAACGGATAAAAACGGGATTGCCCGGTTTGCTCTTTGCGACGGCAAAGAAATGCGCTATGCGACAGTAGGAATGGAAAATCCTCTGGTAATCGGTTTTTCCAGCTTTGAAGGGGAATGCTTGAACGGATATATTTATACAGACCGACCGCTGTACCATGAAACGGATCTGATTCAAATCTGGGGTTATGTGCCGCCGGAAATGCTCCGGGAGGAAAACGCAGAGTTTACCCTTACATTGGGTGACTGGAGAGATGTGGAACAGGAAATCCCTGTTAAACTGGATGAATTCGGTTGCTTTACTGCGACCTATCAGCTTTCAGATCATAAGGAAGATACACTGAGCATATACCTGCGCCGGGACGGTGAATACGTGTGTTGGCACGGTGTTGATATTAAAGATTATTCCGGACAGTATTATTCTTATGAGTTTCTTCTGGATAAAAATTATATCCGCAATGGCGAAACGCTGGAGTTTGATGTAAAGGTTACGCATTTGAGCGGGATGCCGGCGTCCGGCAAGCGGGTATATGCAGACGATCTGACTGCGGTAACAGATGAAAGCGGTATTGCACATTTTTCCATGCTTGTTCAGGAAACAATGAATGAATCCTTCAGTGGATTTCAGCCTTTCACACGAATGGGAATCCAAATTCGAAACGGCGAGGGCGCAGAATATAATGATCATATCGATTATGCAGATGTGTATGTGTTTTATTCCGACATCATCTTGAAAGATGACATAGAAGATTCTCAGTATACAATCAGTGCCTATAAGCTGAATCTGGACAGCGATATATCTGTATTGGAACCGACAGGCGGCGGAACTTATCTGGACAGCGACAGTGTGATCGCTTTGCTGGGAACACCGATTGATCAGGCAAAGATTACTGCCCGTATGATAGAACGCAGATATGATTGGTATGCAAGAGGTTATCGATACAATGAATATACAAAGGAGCATGAACCGGTATACTATCAGGAGAGTGATCCAAAGGATACTATCATTCGGGAATGGACACTAACCGGAGAAAACGGCTTCGCAACGATTGATCTCAACGATGTCTCCATGAAACAGCCGGAGGATTTCACCCGATATGTTTATGAGATGCAGCTTTTCATCGAAGACAGCAGTGGTTCTCAGTCGGGGAAAAGAATAATCAGGAATACCGGGTACAAAAGTGCTGTCAGCCACGATGGAAGAGAGAAGAATCCTAATCCCGGGTACATAAAGCTTGATTTACCTTATTGGGGAAACAGAGAATATTCAGTTGATATGCCGTATATCTGTTACGGATACGAATTTTCTTTTGATAACAACGATGATGCTTACGCCGGACGAGATTTTTTCGGTGAGACAGTCTCTGTAACGCTGTATGACAAATACCATGAACAGGTCTCTGACGGACTGGTTCTCCGCACGCTGCTGCAAAATGATGTGGTCAGCGCGGAGGTTGTCGATCCGGATGCACTTTCCTTTGCTTATCCCGAAAATCTTGTTCCCAATGCATATTTAGCGGGCGCATATTTTAAAGACGGCGTTTTTCATAGGATTCCGGCTGAGTTGCTGCTTTGTAACGCGAAGGATAACGCTCTTGACGTAACGGTTGCAGCCGACAAGGAAACTTACGCGCCTGGCGAAGAGGTGACGCTGGAGCTTGACGTTCGCGATATCCAAGGCAACGGCGTGGCGGCGGAGATCTCTGTAAGCGTGGTGAATGAAGCGGTGCTTGCGCTGAGAGAAAATGATGTTAGAATCTTTGAAAATATTTTTAAACATATCGAATACAAGAAATATTTCTTCTCAACCTATCAGGATCGTACATTGTCCAGAAATCAGGGCGGTTGGGGAGATGGAGGTGCAGATACATTTCGCAGCAATTTTGGTGATACAGCTTACTTCAAAGCGGTAGTCACCGATGAAAACGGTCATGCTGCAGTGACCTTTAAATTGCCGGATACGGTTACCTCTTATCGGGTGACAGCGCAGGCTGTGAGTCACGGCGTAAAAGTTGGCGCCGACGTCTCGTCCGTTTGTGTGCAGCAGGACTATTTCATCCAGCATACTGAGCCGATGAATGTAAAGACAACAGATGATCTGGTGGTAGGCGCGTGCGCCATCGGTGGAGAAGACATTTCTGACTTCACCTTTACACTCAAGGAAACAGGTGCAGAGGTGACAACTTCTGCGGCAGACGCGCACATAGCATACGCCAATTTTGGAAAACTGCCGCTGGGAACTTACACGGTACAAATCCGTGCAGAAAACGGAGAAAAGCAGGATGGTGTGGAATACACAGTGGAGATTATTTCCACAGCATTGAACGTTCAAACCAAAACAAAAACGAAGGTGGAAGATGGAGAGACGATTTATCCTGCAAAAAATCCTGTGATTATAGAATTTTGCAACTCGGATATGACCCGGTATCAAGGCTATCTGGATTACTTAATGCTCGAATGGAATGGGCGCCTGGATACACAGATTGTCAGCCGGGAAGCACGTCTTCTGCAAAATCAGTACCGGGACGAATATAATTATGTTCCTTATTATGACCTGGGAAACTATTTTGTGCATGAGGAGTTCAGCGACACATATCTGCTTGCTCCCCTGCCGTCGGCGGAACCGGACGTGGTATTCACAGCGCTGGCAGTGTATTATACAGAAATAGGAGGAAAGGGAACCGGCGGGTGGGAATATGCTGCCACACGTGGAGAGGATCCTTATAAAACAGCGTTGCTTCAGGCAGCCAACCGCAACGCTGTTCTGGTAGATTTGCAGTATCTGGCGTCTCATGCCGAAACGGACCAGGAGAAACTTTTGATTTCCTTGGCATATGCGTTCTTAGGAGACTATAGAAACGCTGCTGCAAATTATGTGCAAACAAAGGATGAAGATGCTATGAGCTTGCAAGCGATGGTCGCGACCTTTATTGATCGGGAAAATGCTGCGGCGCTACTGGATGCGCAGATTGCAGCCAATCCCTCTGATTTGTATCTCCGGTTTGCTGTGCTCTCCTATCTGAAAAACAATACGGAACTGCTGGACACAGAAGAAAGCGTTACGGTTTCCGGAGAGAATTTGCAGGAAACTGTGACAGTAAACGGACTGGAAGTGAAGCGAATCGTGGTCAATGCGGACGATTTGTCTGGTATCACATTTACGTCCTCCAGTGAAAATATGGATGTGACCTATTATTATGATACCTCTGTTGACAAGCTGAACGGTGATAATGTGAAGCAGGCAATCACAGCATCGCTTTCGGGAGATTTGCACATGAACGGTCAGGTTTTTTTGGAAATTGATCTTTCCGGTGTTCCAAAGGAAGCCGGATACGGGCGTTTCACAGTAGCACTGCCCAATAATTTGCGCATGACGTCCGTAAGCTACACAAGGGAATATTCTGTGGTCAGCAAGCTGGATCATCTGGTAATCTATCTTGGAAAAGACAGACCGGCAAAAATCAGCATTCCCCTTAGCGTTATCTGTGAAGGGTCATATGAATTTGAACCGATTGTATATCATTTGGACGAAACGTATTATATTTCACCAGCCTTCACCTATCAGGTGTCGGAATAAAGGAGTGCGTGCAAACATGAAGCAGAGAAGCATCCTCTGCTTCATGTTTTTTTGTAGAGGAAGTTACCTTAAAGGCAGATCGGCAAATAAACGAAATGTTCTTTTGTATAAAGAGAGGTGATACCACGGAACACTCAATAAAAAAGGCTCTCCCCAAAAAGCGCACTTGCGATAGCATTACATCAAGTTTACTCGTTCCCACAGAAAAGGGAACACCCGCAATAATATCAATTTAATTAGGTAAAAGGGCATGTCGCGTACATATAGAAACAAAGGCCCTCTTGTGGAAAGGGGGCTCCTGCAGAGTGGGTGGAGGATTGTAATACTATCATTTAAAGAAATTATATATCAGACAGTGTTACTACAACAATCCCTCCGTCACAGCAAGCTGTGACACCTCCCTTTACACAAGGGAGGCTTAGTGCAAGAGAAAGGGCAATCCCTCCATCCCGCCTACGACGATCCACCTCCCTTATGAGAATTTGCTTCGCGGCTCCATAGGGAGGCTTTTAGTCATGACGGAAATCTGCGGTATTCCCTTTGAGTCATGCAGTGCATTCTTATATCCTTATAAGGAAAGTTTTTTCGTTTTTACAAAAAGAAGAAATTATCTATTGCTGTTGCAATATATCCGGGATTATGGTACAATATTAAGGAATGAATGCAGGAAATACACTGCAATCTGTCATATCTTGTAAAATGATATTCCCTTTGCGGATGCGAAAGGAACCGATATGTATAAAATAGTTTATAAAAAGAATTTAAACGCTGCTGTCACGATGATGGATATCAACGCGCCTCTGGTTGCAAGAAAAGCGCAGCCGGGACAGTTTATTATTTTGCGTGTGGATGAGAATGGTGAACGTATCCCTTTAACAATCGCCGGATATGATCGTGATGGTGGCACTGTGCGGATTATCTTTCAGGTTGTTGGATCTACTACAGCAAAGCTGAATCAGAAAAGCGAAGGGGAATCCATTGCTGATTTTGTTGGCCCTTTGGGGAAGCCTACACATACCGAAGGACTCAAAAAAGTTTGTATTGTCGGCGGTGGTGTGGGATGCGCAATTGCACTTCCAGTAGCGCAGAAGCTTCACGCTATGGGCTGTGAGGTGCATGCAATTATCGGATTCCGGAATAAGGATCTCTTAATTTTAGAGGACGAATTTAGAGCTGCTTCCGATCAACTTACGATAATGACAGACGATGGATCTTATGGAAAGCAAGGCGTTGTAACCGTTCCGCTCAAAGAAGCAATTGAAGCGGGAGAAAACTACGATCAGGTCATTGCCATCGGTCCGCTGATTATGATGAAATTTGTTGTGGCTACTACCAAACCGTTTGGTGTGAAAACCATTGTGTCTATGAATCCGATTATGATTGATGGTACCGGTATGTGCGGCGGCTGCCGCCTTACAGTTGGCGGTGAAACAAAATTTGCCTGTGTAGACGGGCCGGATTTTGACGGATTTGCTGTAGACTTTGATGAAGCGATGCAGCGCGGCGCAATCTATCGGGATTTTGAAAAGCACGCTTACGAAAAAACATGCAATTTATTTTCAAAGGAGGTTGAGTAATTTGGCAGCCAATATGAATCCGAAAAAAAATCCAATGCCGTCTCAGCCGCCTGAAGTTCGGGCGCGTAACTTTCAGGAGGTAGCTACCGGATATATAAAAGATGTTGCTATGGACGAGGCAATGCGCTGTCTGGGATGCAAACATATGCCCTGTGTATCCGGCTGCCCGGTAAATATACATATCCCCGCTTTTATAGCCAAAATCAAGGAAGGGGAATTTGAAGAG
>CATLAS010000041.1 GCA_949878535.1 uncultured Eubacteriales bacterium
GTGATGGAATATGCCCAGTGTGCAGAAGAAATCTTGAACCGCAGCAGTCAAACGGCGGATCCAAAAGTTGAACAGGCAGTTGCCGAAATAATCCATGCTGTGCAGACAGAGGGTGACAGCGCGCTGCTTGCTTATACAAAAAAGTTTGATCAGGCAGAGCTGGACAGCATTGCAGTAAGCGAGGAAGAAATTGACGAAGCAGTTGCTTCTATGGATGATACATATTTGCAGATTTTGAAAGAAGCAAAAGAAAGAATCTGGAAATTTCACGCCAACCAAAAACGCAGCGGATTTGTCCTTACAGGAACGGCAGGAGAAGTGCTGGGACAGCGTGTGATTCCTATGGAACGGGTTGGGTTGTATGTCCCGGGAGGAACGGCAGCGTATCCTTCTTCCGTGCTAATGAATTGTGTTCCGGCGCAGATTGCCGGAGTGGAAGAAATTGTTATGGTGACCCCTCCTGGTAAGGATGGAAAAATCAATCCGGTTATATTGGCGGCTGCCAAAATTGGCGGCGTGAAGAAAATCTTTAAAGTGGGCGGGGCACAGGCAATTGCAGCGCTTGCTTACGGCACTCAGACTGTGCCACGGGTAGATAAAATTGTTGGTCCCGGCAACCGTTTTGTTGCAGAGGCAAAACGCCAGGTATTTGGCGCAGTTGCCATTGATATGATTGCTGGCCCCAGTGAGATTTTGGTGATTGCAGATGGGGCGTCCAATCCGACCTATGTTGCAGCGGACTTGCTGTCTCAGGCGGAGCATGATGTATGCGCTTCTGCAGTGCTTGTTACTGACAGTAAGGTGTTGGCAGAGCAGGTGGCAGAAGAATTGGAACGGCAGATCCCGCTGCTGTCCAGACAGGAGATTGCCCGCAAATCCATAGACAATAACGGAAAAATTATTATTGCGGATTCCATTCGTCAGGCAGTGGAAATTTCCAACGCATTGGCTCCGGAGCACTTGGAAATCTGCACAGATTCTCCCTTCGATTATCTGGGGCAGGTTAAACATGCAGGCAGTGTGTTCCTTGGCAGATACTGCCCGGAAGCATTGGGCGACTATTTTGCAGGTCCCAATCACACTTTGCCGACCAGCGGAACAGCACGGTTTTCCAGTCCGTTGTCTGTAGATGATTTTGTTAAGAAAACACAATTTACCTATTATACTAAAGAGGCTTTAGCGCCTGTATATGAAAAAGTCGGATATTTCGCAGATCAGGAAGGGCTTGGTGCGCACGCGAAATCCGCACGTATCCGTTTTGCAGAATCAAAATAACTTGGGCGAGGGAATATGAGCAGATTTTTAAGTCAGCGTTTTGCGGCGCTGGAACCATATACACCAGGGGAACAACCCCAAGATCGGGCGTATGTTAAATTGAACACAAACGAATCCCCCTATCCGCCATCTCAAAGAGTGCTGGAAGCGGTGAATGCGGAACAGATTTCCATGCTGAATCTGTATCCGGATCCCACTTGCCGTGTGTTGCGGGAAAAGCTTGCAGATACATATGGTGTGCAGGCAGAAAATGTATTTGTCACAAATGGATCAGACGACATTCTCAATATGTCTTTTATGGCGTTTTGTGACCGAGATCATGGAATTGCCTTCCCGGATATTACATACGGATTTTACTCTGTGTATGGGCAATTGCACGATATCCCTTGTCGGGTGATTCCGCTTACAGAGGACTTTCAGATTCGTGTGTCCGACTATGTGGGGATCGGTTCTCATGTGATCATTGCAAATCCCAATGCACCTACAGGCATTGCTTTGACCTTAGAAGATATAGAAAAAATTGTGCAAAGCAATCAGGATCATGTAGTTATGATTGATGAGGCGTATGTGGATTTTGGCGCTGTTTCTGCACTACCGCTGCTCCGACAGTACAAAAACTTGCTGATAATCCGGACATATTCCAAATCCCGTTCTCTTGCCGGCGCCAGACTTGGTTTTGCCATAGGCGATGCGGCGTTGATTGAAGATTTGGAACGAATTAAATATTCTATGAATCCCTATGATATAAACCGACTCACACAAGTTGCAGGAATCGCCTGCCTGGAGTCAGATGATTACTATAAGACGAATGCAGAAAATATAATACAGGTTCGTGAATATACCAAGAAGGCATTAGAGGACAGAGGTTTTGTGGTACTTCCTTCCAGTGCAAATTTTGTGTTTGCAAAAAAGCCGGGAACCACCGGAAAAGCACTGTATACACTCTTGCGGGAAAACGGCGTGCTTGTTCGGTGGTTTGACAAAGATCGCATTCGGGATTTTCTCCGCATCACCATCGGTACGCGTGAGCAAATGGACAAGCTGCTGCTTGTTTTAGACAAATGAAGAGGGAACAAATATGAGAATCGGTACAATCAACAGAAAAACAAAAGAAACAGACATCCAACTCAGATTATGTCTGGAGGGAAGCGGAAAGGCAGATGTGGACACGGGTGTGGGATTTTTGGATCACATGCTCACCTTATTTGCTTCACATGGACGGTTTGACCTTTCTCTTGCCTGCAAGGGAGATTTGCAGGTGGACTGTCACCATACTGTGGAGGATATCGGCATTTGTCTGGGAAAAGCGTTCAGTGAAGCGCTTGGCGATATGCGCGGGATTTACCGCTACGGTGATATTGTACTTCCTATGGATGAGGCGCTCATTTTGTGTGCTGCGGATTTTTCCGGACGTCCTTATTTGGGATATACGGCGGAACTGCATACGGAAAAGGTTGGAACATTTGATACTGAGCTTGTGGAGGACTTTTTGCTGGCATTTGTGCGGAATGCAGGGTTGACGCTGCATGTACGGCAGCTTGCTGGCACGAACACGCATCATATTATTGAAGGAATATTCAAGGCTTTGGGGCGCACCATGCGCAGATGCGTTGCAATAGATCCACAGATGGCAGGAGAAATTCCTTCAACCAAAGGGGTACTGTGAGATATGATAGCAATCATTGATTATGGCGTTGGGAATTTATTTTCTTTAAAATCGTCATTTGCCTATATCGGCGAAGAGGCGATTGTGACCGGTGACCAGAAAAAAATTGCGGAATGTGATCGAATCATTCTTCCCGGAGTAGGCGCATTTGGCGATGCTGCAAATAAGCTGCGGGCAGCAGAGTTGGATCAGGTAGTGATTCAGGAGTCGAAAAAAGGGAAACCCCTTTTGGGAATTTGCCTGGGGATGCAGTTGCTTTTTGATAAAAGTTTGGAGTATGGGGAGCATGCGGGGCTGGGATTGATTCCCGGAGCGGTTGTTCCTATGCGCGGAGTGGTGCCGGCAGAATATAAGGTGCCGCACATTGGGTGGAATGCGCTGCAGTTTCCCGAGGATAAGCCGCGCAGTGCGCTGTACAAAAACGTCCGCGAAGGGGAGCATGTGTATTTTGTACATTCGTATTATGCCGATCATTGCGACCAGTGGGTAAGTGCGTTTACAGAATACGGCGCACAGATTACGGCGTCTGCAGAAAATGGAAACGTGTTTGGAACCCAGTTCCACCCGGAAAAAAGTGGCACAGTCGGATTGAAAATTTTAAAGGCATTTTGCGAAATTTAAATCAATATGGAAGATGGAGAGAATCGAGCATGAATTTATTTCCTGCAATTGACTTATATGAAGGAAAAGCGGTGCGTCTGGTAAAAGGTGACTATGCACAGATGACCGTTTACAGCGAAAACCCAGAAGAATTGGGTGTTGCTTTTCACTGTGCCGGTGCTGAGTATCTGCATACCGTTGATTTGGAAGGTGCCAAAGACGGGACAACGCCCAATCTGGAAACAGTGCAGAAACTGGTACAGACTAGTGGGCTGAAGGTGCAGGTTGGCGGTGGAATCCGCAGCCCGGAGATTGTACGTCGTTATTTGGATGCCGGCGTGTACAGAGTGATTATTGGTACAGCCGCAGTGACCGATCCGGAGTTTTTGCAGGATATGGTGGAGACGTATGGCAAGCAGATTGCTGTAGGCGTGGATGTGCGGGACGGTATGGCGGCGATTCGCGGCTGGCAGGAACAAAGTGAGCTCACCTGTGACGCACTGTTTGCACGGTTGACGAAGGCGGGCGTACAGACGGTAATTTGCACAGATATATCCAAGGACGGTATGCTTGCCGGTCCGAACATGGAAATGTATAAAGACCTTTCAGAAAAATATAAGGTGCGTTTGATTGCTTCCGGCGGAATTACAACGTTGGATGATGTGAAGAAGCTGCGGGATATGGATTTGTACGGCGCGATTTTGGGCAAATCCATTTATACTGGTTCCATTGATCTTGCCGCTGCCGTGTTGGCTTGCCGGGGCGTGCTTTAATTTTGGAGATGCGGAAATGATAACAAAACGGATTATCCCTTGTCTGGATGTGCGGGACGGTCGTGTGGTGAAGGGCGTAAATTTTTTGGATGTAAATGATGTTTCGTCTCCGATTACATTGGCGAAATATTATAGTGAAAACGGGGCGGATGAATTGGTGTTCTATGATATCACCGCTTCTTTTGAGGGAAGGCAGCTTTTTACAAACATTCTAACGGAAGTTGCCAGCCAGATTTTTATTCCCCTGACAGTCGGCGGTGGAATTAACACGGTGGATGACTTTGATCGGGTTTTGAAGTGCGGCGCGGATAAGGTCAGCGTCAACTCTGGTGCAATTCGGAATCCCGGATTGATTCCTGCGGCTGCGAAAAAATATGGAGATCAGTGCGTAGTATTGTCTGTGGATGTACGGCGCGTTGACGGAAAGTTTACTGTTTTTGCAAAAGGTGGCAGGGAGAATACCGGCATTGACGCATTGGAGTGGATTCGGCAGGGTGTGGAAAACGGCGCCGGTGAGATAGTGCTCAACAGTATCGATACGGACGGCGTAAAAGAAGGATTTGATCTGGAAATGCTGGCTGCTGTATGCGATATTGTGGATGTGCCAGTAATTGCTTCTGGCGGTGCCGGCTGCATGGAGGATTTTACCCGTTTGTTTACACAAGTGCCGAAGGTGGATGCAGGACTGGCGGCGTCTATCTTCCACTTTGGAGAAGTGTCGATTCATGATTTAAAGGAAAAGCTGCTGAGTGACGGCATTAATGTCCGGGTGTAAAATAATTTGAAAATATTTGGAGGCAAACAATGCATATTGATACAGAAAAGCTAAAATTTGATGAAAAGGGATTGATTCCCGCAGTTGTGATCGACAGCAGAACAAACAAGGTTCTGACAGTTGCATATATGAACCGGGAGAGTCTTGCAATTAGCCTGGAAGAGAAACGCACCTGCTTCTGGTCACGCTCCAGACAGGAACTTTGGAGAAAGGGCGAAACCTCTGGGAATGTGCAGCATATTGTGCGCATTGACACTGACTGCGACTGTGATGCTCTGACGGTATATGTATTGCCGGAAGGACCCGCCTGCCATACCGGTGAAGAATCCTGCTTCTTCAATTCGGTATATGAAGGAGAAGAACCGTTTTCCCTGAATGCTTTGATGCGGCTGATTGAGGGAAGAAAGACAGAAAAGAAGGAGGGTTCATATACTACCTATCTTTTTGAAAAGGGAATTGACAAAATTCTGAAAAAGGTGGGTGAAGAATCCACAGAAGTAATCATTGCAGGAAAAGCGGATGATCATGCGGAAGTGATTTATGAGATTTCCGACCTGACTTACCATGTACTTGTGCTGATGGTGCAGATGGGAATTTCCATTGATGAGATTTATAAAGAATTGGCTTCCCGTCATGTAATTGATCACAAAGTAAAGCAGGAGAAGATGACGAAATGACGTCTCGTTCCAATCTGCATACTCATACTGTTTATTGCGATGGAAAAAATACGGCAGAAGAATTGATTCTGCGCGCTATTGAACTTGGCTGGGAATCTATCGGATTTTCCGGTCATGCATATACGGCATGTGATACGGCTTACTGCATGTCCAGAGAAAACACAGTTTTATATCGGCAGGAGATATTGGCGCTGCGTAAAAAGTATCGGGATGCAATTCAGATTTATCTGGGTATTGAGCAGGATTTGTTTTCTGACGTGCCCGACTATCCATACGATTACCGTATCGGCAGTACGCACTATTTGTTATGCAGTGACGGCGCATATGTACCGGTGGATGATTCCGCCGAGATTATGGCTGGGGCTGTAGAGCGTTATTTTGGCGGAGATTATTATAAATATGCGCAGGCGTATTACCAGCAGATTGCAGATGTTGCCAAGGTGACTGGATGCGACATAGTAGGGCATTTCGATTTAATTACGAAATTCAACGAAGGCGGTCGATTCTTTGATGAATCGGACGTGCGATACCGAACTGCCGCTGTCATGGCGATGGAGCAGGTTGTGCAGACATGTCCGCTGTTTGAAATCAATACAGGCGCTATGCTGCGCGCAGGACGATCTGTCCCGTATCCGGCGGCGTTTTTGCTGCGGGAGTTATGTCGATTGGGCGGGTCGGTGATTATTACCAGCGACTGTCATCAGGCAAAGGGATTGGACTGGGCATTTGAGCAGGCTGTGGAGCTTGCAAAGACTTGCGGATTTCGATATGGTAAGGTTCTGCGTGACGGCGCGTTTGTGGATATAGTGCTTTAAATAGAATATAAAAGCAGCCTTTCCTTTAGAGGAAAGGCTGCTTTTGTCAGATTGTCTGTTGTGCAACCCATCGGGAAACCAATACCCGAGCCAGAGGTTTACACATTTTGTGCAGGATATAGAATGTTTTGTATTTATAGTAATTGATATCGTTGCTGTTTCGGTCTGCATAACGAAAAATGATGTGCAGTGCTTCTGTAAGCTCCTTAAAACGGGGCATGGATTCCTTTTTGCTGGATATATATCCAAGATAAGAACGCATAATTGGGAGCAATAAATAATTGCTGGCGGGGCCAAGCAAGTCCGGATTGTCTTTTTTTACATCGTTTAAAATCAATGTTGCAAAATGAACGGCCTCATAATCAAACCGAGTAAAAAAGTTGTTGGTAGCTCCGTCTGTATTGTCCATCCAGTAATTATATAACTTTTGCGGAATGATGCTTACAGCTTTGGCGCGCCGGAGAAAA
>CATLAS010000042.1 GCA_949878535.1 uncultured Eubacteriales bacterium
GCTGCTGCTCACATCCCTTGCATACCTGCTGTCCATTGTAGTAGTGATCATGGGCGGCGTCCTTTTGGATAATGAAATAATTGTCCTTGGTGTTATAATGCTTGTAGCAGGCATTCTGTGGTTATGCATCGGCTGGATCCCTTTTATGGGTCTGCGGGTTTTGAAACCGCAGGAAGCGCTGGTGCTCACCCTGTTCGGTAAATACATAGGCACGCTGAAGGGCGAAGGCTTTTACTATGTAAACCCCTTTGTATCCGCTGTAAATCCTGCTGCAAAAACTGCTCTGCGTCAAAGCGGAGATGTTGATTCCGATGGAGACAAGGGTCCCCGTTTGACGTTTGGCGCCGGTTTATCCGTAGGGATGCAGCATAATATGCCAAGCAAAGTAATTTCATTAAAAGTTATGACTTTGAATAACAACAAGCAGAAAATCAATGACTGTCTCGGCAATCCCGTAGAAATCGGCATTGCAGTCATCTGGCGCGTTGCAGACACAGCAAAAGCAGTTTTTGACGTAGACAATTATAAGGAATTCTTATCCCTGCAATGCGATGCCGCGCTGCGTAATATTGTGCGGCTGTATCCTTATGATGTTGCACAAAACGTAGACACTACTGGAGACGGAGAACCGGACGAGGGTTCCCTACGCGGCTCCAGTGAAATTGTGGCACAGCGAATCCGGGACGAAATTCAATCCCGAGTTCGCGGAGCAGGACTGGAAATCATTGAAGCCCGGATTACGTATCTGGCATATGCACCGGAAATTGCAGCAGTAATGCTCCAGCGGCAGCAGGCCTCCGCAGTCATTGACGCGCGGAAAATGATTGTAGACGGCGCAGTCGGCATGGTTGAAATGGCACTGGATAAACTAAGTGAGCGGGAAATCGTAAATCTGGATGAAGAACGCAAAGCTGCCATGGTATCCAATCTGTTGGTCGTTCTCTGCGGAAACAAAGATACCCAGCCTATCGTCAATTCCGGCAGTTTATATTGATTATGGCACAGCGGGACGAAAAAAAGCAGGTTCCCCTGCGCATCTCTGCAAAGCTGTATGCCCAAATCGCCGCTTGGGCGGAAGATGATTTTCGCTCGATAAACGGTCAAATTGAATATCTGCTGACAGAATGTGTACGCAAGCGGGGAATGGACGGCAAATCTGAAGAAAATGAAGATGAATAAACGACACCCTCCCTGCGCATATGCAGGGAGGGTTCTATATTAAGGCCCCTTGTGCATAGTGAGCCTTGACTTTAGGGGGAGCCCCCTTGTGCAAAGGGGGCTGTCATGCCCAAGCGTAGCGGATCCTCACATGGAAGGCTTACAAAAAATTTACTCCGCAAGAATCTATGAATTTCTTCGTTTCCCCCTTCACATACCGCAAAAATATGCTATACTATACTAAATGCACAGAATGGAAAGGACAACTAATATGGCATATAAATATAAAACGGAAATGCACTGTCACAGTAAATATGTAAGCTCCTGCTCCGATGTGGGCGCAAAGGAAATCGTAGAACAGTATCTGGAATTCGGATACAGCACTGTAGTCATCACAGATCACCTGCACGAAGGCACGTTTCAGCACTGGATTCCCGAAGCAAGTCTGGAAGAACGTATGGAATTTTTCCTTGATGGATACCGGAAAGTAAAAGAATATGCCGGGGACAGATTGAATATCCTGCTTGGCTGTGAAATCCGATTTCCGAATACCGGCGGAACCGACCTTCTGGTTTACGGTCCGGATGAAGCATTTTTCAAAAACAACCTTGATATGTATAGGCACGACCGCTACTGGATGGGCGGATTGGTGCGTAACAACAATTATATGTTCTTCCAGGCGCATCCATTCCGATTCGGCATGATGCTGACAGAAGATTTTGTGATTGATGGAATTGAGGTATTCAACGGACATCCCACTCAAAAATCTCACAACCATATGGCTGAACAGTGGCAGAAAACCTATCCGAAATTCATTGGAATTTCGGGCAGCGATCATCATGAGCTGGCACATCATCCGGATGCTGGAATCCTAACGGAAGAGCCAATCACTTCTAATGAACAGCTTTTGAAGGTTCTGCGCTCCGGTGCATTCGAGTGCATCCGCGACACGGATACAATGGAAAAATGCCGTAAGCAAATTTTAGGCGATCAGGCGTGAAACACAAACATAATCGGCTTTTCCCGGCAAATGGAGGATGTTACTTATAAAGGCTTCCCCCAGTAAAGAGAGATGCACGGCTCCTTTTGCCCGCTTTAATGCCTCCCCTGTGCAAGGGGAGGTGGCACAGCTTGCTGTGGCGGAGGGGTTGTTTGCAAAACAATCGATTTGAAGATAATACAAAATGATAGACAAGCATAAACAATCCCTCAGTCGCTATCGCGACAGCTCCCTTTACACAAGGGAGCCATTTTTACTTGTGCCTACTTCACGATATCTCCCTATGGAGCCGTGCAGCCGGATACTCACATGGGAGCCTATACAATTTATGCTTTATGACGGGGATAGCCTTATAGTTTATACTTTTCAGTTCTCCGCTGCCCTAACTGATTGTAGCACATGTAATTTCTGCGTACTACACCGCATATTTTCATTCCCATCAAAGCAGTATAGCTGAGATTTTGCAAGAAAACAGCAGAGAACCAGAGAATTTATATTAATAAATTAAAAAATCAAAATAAATTTCCCGTTTCCTATTGACATGCCTGTATATATTTGCTATAATGCCACTTGTTGAAAAATTTATTAAAAATGCGAATCGGAGGATCTCTTATGTCTACTTATATGGCAAAGAAAGAAACCGTTGAACGCAAGTGGTATATTATCGATGCGGCAGGCAAGCCTCTCGGTAAAACTGCAGCGGCAGCGGCTACTATTCTTCGTGGGAAACATCGTCCTGAGTTCACCCCGCACGTTGACTGCGGCGAATTCGTTGTTATTGTAAATGCAAGCAAGGCTGTTCTCACAGGAAAAAAATTGGAGCAGAAATTTTACCGCCGTCACTCCGGCTACATCGGAGGACTCAAGGAAGTTTCTTACAAAACTTTGATGGCTACAAAGCCTGAGTTCGCTATGGAACACGCTGTAAAAGGCATGCTTCCCCACAACTCTATCGGCGCAAAAGCGATCACTCGTCTGAAGGTATATGCAGGCGAGGCGCACAAGCAGCAGGCACAGAAGCCTGTTCCTTACGAAATCTGAGAGGAGGATGAACGAAAATGTATACAAGTGCTAAACCTTATTTTTACGGTACAGGCAGAAGAAAAAGCTCTGTTGCCCGCGTTCGTCTTTATCCCGGAACCGGCAGCATAACCATTAACGGTCGTGATATTGATGACTACTTCGGTTTGGAAACCATGAAGCTGATCATCAATCAGCCCTTTGAAGTAACTGGCACAGTCGGCAAATTTGACATCGTTGCCAGCGTAAAGGGCGGCGGATTTTCCGGCCAGGCCGGCGCAATCCGTCATGGTGCTTCCCGTGCACTGCTTCTTGCAGACGAGACATTCCGCCCCGCACTGAAAAAGGCAGGCTTCCTGACTCGTGACCCGAGAATGAAGGAAAGAAAGAAATACGGACTCAAAGCAGCACGTCGTGCAAGTCAGTTCTCCAAGAGATAATTTATCCCAAATGGGATTCTTCAAAGAGCCCCGAAACTATTACGGTTTCGGGGTTTTCCTTTTTCCTAAAAATGTGTTTTGGTGCAACTTTTTATGAACCAACCATAATATATCTAACAATATGCTACTGCACCCTTACAATATCCCTCGATATGAGCATTATCCACGATGTAAAACACCAATGCAAAAACTCCAAGAGATAAACTCTGTGGAATTTTATCCCCAAGGGCAACCGTCCGGGGGATTTTTTGCTTCAATGAATCCATATTGCTTTTTCACCCAAAATAAAGTATACTATAGACAAATTCAAACGAAAGGTATGAGTATAAGCATGAAGCATATTCAACAAATCATATGCATACTGCTGGTGACGGTGCTGCTTTTTTCAGCAATAGCCCTGCCCTGCGCTGCCGCTGATAATCATACCGTTGAACCAAACAGCCAGGCAGTCCGCCTGGATCTGTTAGACCCACAGCTCTGGAGCGGCAACGATGCAATATTATATATCTCCTCCCGTGCCGCTGCAAACAGAAATGCGCTATATGTATTTGCAAGAGATAAAGGAGACTCAACTCTCTCTATCTCCGCCCCTTTTGATGAACCGTTAGACCTGTCTTCCCTGCGCGAACTTGCGTTTGCTATGCATATCAGCGGCAGTGGAACATGTGATTTTACCGTTACCTTCCTGTGCAAAGGCACATATTATAACGCTTCTTCCAAAGTAACCGCAGGTGGCGAACCCACAGTATATCTCCCTATTCCAGAAGGGGCAAAAGGACCCGTCGATGCCCTTGCAATTACATTAAGCCGGGTCGACGAACCCATTAAATCATTTTCCCTGCTCTCTGTCACCGGAGACGAACGCTTCAGTTATGCCCATACAGATCGGTTCATGAGTACAGGCTTTGAGCCCACCGCCGGAATCATGCAGGAACAGGAGGACTGCGTTTTCGTCACCCCGCAAAACGGGAGCGCATCTTTTTATCCCAGGTATATTACAGGCAGCCGTAATAAAGAAGGAAGCGCCGCAGTATACCTGCGCATCAGAAGCACACAGGCGTCAGGTACCATTTCCATACACGGCGTAACCGGAGCAACCCCTTTGACAATTTTATCAGGGGAACACACATATGGTTTTCTGATTAACGGATCTTATTCTGATATGGAATATGTTTTCAGCGGTATATCGGCAGCCCAGGAAGCACCTCTTGTAATAACAGGCGCAGCAATTCATCTTTTTTCCGACTCTCTTACAGAAGGAATCGGCAGTATTACTTCTTGCCGCTCCGATGGAAAAACGGTCACTGTTAAAGGGACGCTTTCCCCAGATACAGTAGTAGAGCATATTAACAGTGAATTAGCTTTATATGCTATTCCGATATGGACTGACGAAACAGAAGTGCTGCAGAAAGAACCAGCCGCTAAAATGAGTATCTCCACAAGATTTGAACTTTCCACAGTACCGGACGGTGTGGATGCTCTGTACAGATACAAAGTAATGATTGTAACTGAAAATGATAAAATACCCATTGCGCCTTCGGCATTTATAAGCAGCGGCGGAACAGTATCTGCCATAGATTCTTCTGTAACAGGAATACACGGCACCGATACGGTGGACGTTTTTGAATCGAATGTCTCCAATGTAATCGTGGACGTTTATGCGAATCGCTTATTGGAAACAAATGATGTTTATGCGGCATTGCTGTATGCTGCTGGAAACACACACTATTATTTTAACCGATCCTATCTGGAAGAATTGGACGCACAAATACAATTCTGCAAATCATCCGGAACCAAAGTGTATATCCGTTTGCTGCACGCAGAGTCGGATGAAGCTGGATATACAAATGGAGAGCAGGAAAGCGTAACCCAACTGTACGCATTCACAGCTTTTCTTGCACAACGATATCAAGGAATCACAGGATTTATTCTGGGCAGCCATGCCAATTTGGAGTATCATGAAAATATTGAAACGTATGCAAGCTTTGCCGCAATATTTTCTGCAGTTGTAAAAAAGCATTGTCCCGGCGCGGCTGCGGTCATTCCAGTATGCGATGCGTATACTGACAGCACCGCCGCAGAAGGTATTTCCGCTGCAGATCCGGTAACGTTCCTTTGCCAATTATCCGTTTCTCTGAACCGTAAAAAATCCGACAGTATCATGATTCTTTATGAAAGCAATACCCTCCCCGAAAGAGCTGTAACAGAATCTGCTTATTTATCCTCCCTCGTAACCGTATGCGGTCATCCATGCGATGGCAGTATGCTTTTTTGGCAGCCAAGTGCAGGAACGGACACAGATATCAGTGCGACCTATCAAAGCTTGTGCATGGATGCCGCACGAGCAGGCCTGCGCAATGTAATACTATCCGTTTCTAACTTGAATGCTTCAAACGTATTGTTTAACGGAATCAAAGAAACCGTTTTCAAAAATACTTCTGCCGGTCTGCTCCGGAGAGTTGCAGAACAAGACAACAGCGACACTTATCTGGGCATGTATCCTTTGTGGGATTTTACCGTCTCATACGATATAGGAGGCTGGGTATCCGGCGGAGGATGCAGCAGTGTCATTTCTGCAAACGCACAAAATGATACCGGCCGCGTCCTGCAAACACGGTTAGAAAGTCCGGAAAACGGCGCCGGCATTTTACTCTGTTGGCTGGATCAACCTTTGGATCTGACTGACAGTAGTGTTAAATTTTCTTTTGGCTTGTATGATGTACCTGCGGAGGGCGCTGACATTTCCATAATATTTGGCAGCGGCGATTCCCGGGCAGAATATTCTCTCACAGCAGAACAAAATGCCATCCTAACGGCAACCTGTAATCTGAAAGACTTTTCCGATACTGCCAAGGTGGAATACATTGCTGTTATTTTGCGAAGCGACAGCAATCCGCTGCTGGAAATATCTAAAATCGAATTATGCAGTAATACCAAAAGTACTGAACAGCTGCAGTTATTGGCAAAAGGGGATGAAAAAGAAGAAAAGCAGCTTCATCCAGCTTTTTATTTCATCATTGTGATTATGACCGCCGCAACCGTTATCATTTTTTCTATGTTGGAGAGAAAAAACAATCGCACCAAATCAAAAAAGCGCATGGCGTCATAGTTAAATCAGTTTATGACTCTAAATTTTCTTGGATTTTGTCATTCTTGCTATTGCATTAAAACGCTTTGCAATATATAATATATGTATTATACTTTAGTAGATTTTGTATGAATATGGAGGACACATGAGCAATATGTCAGTTCCTGCTGAAAAAGTTGCTATTTTAGACTGCGGCGGGCAATATACAAAGGTGATC
>CATLAS010000043.1 GCA_949878535.1 uncultured Eubacteriales bacterium
AGGCGCACAATTATAAAGCGGCAGGATGACAACAGGATATTCGCTTCCTTGACTTTTATGCACAGTAATCGCATATGCATGCTCCAATTCTTCCAATTGAGAAAACGCATAATCGGTCATGCGACCGTCAAAATCAATCAGCATTGTTTCTGCGGATGCATCTATAGAATCTATTTCGCCGATGTCGCCATTGAAAATGCCGAGTCCTTCCAGTCCTTCTTTTACCCATTCTACTGAATAGTTGTTTTTGATCTGCATAACCCGGTCCCCATCTCGAAATACAACTCCGTGGGCACCACGCTGGGATTTTTCCGGAGCAGGCGGATTCAGTATGCTCTGCATCAGTAGGTTCAGCTCTTCTGTGCCGGCCGCGCCTTTTCTGGAAGGTGTGATTACTTGGATCCCGGCGGCGAAATCTGTGCCGTATGCTTTCGGCAGTCGATTCTTTACCAGATCGGCAACGGTATTTGCAATGGAAGCATCTGTATCCCGGGAAAGAAAGAAAAAGTCTGGTGCGTGATTGCTGATATCCGGTATGCGTCCTTCATTGATGGCATGTGCGTTCAGAATAATCATGCTTTCGCTGTCCTGACGGAAGATTTCGGTGAGACGTACTGTAGAAAAGCAATCACAGTCGATCAAATCCGCCAAAACATTACCGGCGCCTACTGATGGAAGCTGGTCTACATCTCCGATAAAGATCACACGTGCGCCGGGTTTGACGGCACGGAGTAACGCTTCCAGCAGAAGAATGTCAATCATAGAAGATTCGTCTATGATGATTACATCTTCATCCAAATAATTGGAGGCATTCCGTGCAAATAGCGGATCGGTGTTGTCGTTATGTTCCATTTCCAGCAGGCGGTGGATTGTTTTTGCTTCACATCCGGTTGCTTCACTCATACGTTTGGCAGCTCGTCCTGTAGGCGCAGCCAGTGCAATATCCATATCCAATGCCGAAAAAATTGAGATTAGTCCTTTGATAATGGTTGTTTTTCCTGTGCCCGGTCCACCTGTTAATATGAGAACACCCCGGTCAAGGGCGGCGGTGAGTGCCTGCCGCTGTTCTTTTGCATATCGGATACCGGACAAACGCTCCGTGCGGTCAATAAACGCGCTGATATCTGCAGAATCAATTTTAGGACACTGTACATGCAGTTGAATCAGCTTGGAAGCGCTGTATACCTCCGCACTGTGATATCGGGGCAGATAGATATAGGGAACATCCTCTCGGGTTTCGCAAAAGAGCTTTCCAAGCTGCAACAGCTTGTCAAGTCTTATGGAAACCAGGTCATCTGCTACGGATAAAAGCTGTGCGGTTTCCTGAATCAGTGTACTGCGCTGCAGGCAGGTATGTCCGCTCCCAAAAGCAGCAGTGGTTAAAATATGAGTTAAACCGCCTCCGATGCGTTCATCGCTGTCTGCTGCGATACCGCAGGTTTTGGCGATTGCATCTGCACGGCGAAATCCGATTCCGCTGAAGGAATCGCACAGGCGGTATGGATTGGAACGAATCATTTCGATTGCACGTCCGCCCCATTTTTTATAAATTTTCATAGATGTAGAGGTGCCGAAAAAATCCGCACAGAACATCATTACGTTACGAGCGCCAGATTTTTCTATAAAGCTTTCCGACATTTTATCAGCTTTCTGTTGACTGATGCCTGGAAGTTCAGCCAGCCACTCTGGATGGAATTCCAGCACCTCAAACGTATCTTCTTCAAATTTTTCTACGATACGCGCGGCTGTTTTGGGGCCAATGCCTGCTATGGCACCGGAGGACAGATATCGTAAAATTTCTGCTTTAGAGGTAGGAAACTGTTTTTCGTAGGTTTCCACACGGAATTGCCTGCCATAGGTAGGATGGGTTGTCCATTTTCCGGTGGCACAGATAATATCACCTTCACCGATATAGGGAAGTGTCCCCACGATTACCACGGGAAGTCCGTCCTCTCCTTCAACCTCGCATACGGTATAACCGCTGTCCTGGGAACTGTATATTACGGAGCCTACGGTGCCTTGGATTGTCTCTGATTCGGTGTTATGATGTTGTTGTTGCATAAAATCCGCAGGCTCCTTTCTAATTACTGTTTTGTTATGGATGTATTATCATTATTATACGAGTTTTGCAGGGAAATGTCAATTTCTTCATGGGGTGTTTTTCTGCGTCGGATTCGTCTGACGACAGAGCGCCAGATTTCCATGGCGGCACAGTAGAGACCAAATACGAAAAAAATTGAAATAAAGATTTCCCCAATCAACTGCAGCATATGGATCCCCCTTGTCTTGACGCTTCATTGAAAGCGGGTTGTTAAATTTCGGGAGTGGTTACTCCGTATGCCTACAGTATATGCTGTGTTCTTTCGGTGGGACAGTGAAAAGCCCCGCAAAGACCCTTTCAGAAAAACAGCGCCTCTCTTACGGGAGACGCTGTTTTACAGTTCTTTTTCAGTGATATGTGAATATAATTAGGACAGACGTCAAAGTCGGAGCCCAGTTCTGATACTCTTTGCAAGATCCGTTTTTTCCCAGGGAGCGTCCAGATCCTCTCTACCCATGTGCCCGTATGCAGCCAGGGATTTGTAAATGGGACGCAACAAGTCAAATCGCCGAATAATTGCATCGGGACGCATGTCCAGATTTTGAATCAAGTACTCTGCCATAGCCTCGTCGCTCACGAGTCCTGTGCCGAAAGTATCAATCATTAAAGAGACCGGCTTTGCAACACCGATTGCATATGCCAGCTGCACCTCGCATTTTTTTGCCGCCCCTGCAGCTACGATGTTTTTTGCAATATAGCGGGCAAGATATGCAGCGCTCCGGTCTACCTTGGTGGGATCCTTGCCGGAAAATGCACCACCGCCGTGTCGCGCATATCCGCCATAGGTATCAACAATAATTTTGCGTCCGGTCAATCCGGTATCGCCGGCAGGTCCGCCTACAACAAACCGACCGGTGGGGTTGATGTGAATGATTGTGTTTTCATCCATCATATTGCCTGCGATCGGACGGATCACATATGCTTCAATATCCTTGCGGATGGTTTCCAGAGAAACCTCCGGATCATGCTGGGTGGAAACAACGATTGTATCCAGACGAACGGGCTTGTCACCGTCATATTCTACAGTGACCTGGGTCTTTCCGTCCGGACGGAGATAGGGCAGAGTGCCTTCCTTGCGTACCTGCGTCAGCTGCTTTGCCATTTTGTGTGCCAGCGAAATAGGCAGCGGCATAAGTTCCGGCGTTTCATCACATGCATATCCGAACATCATGCCCTGGTCGCCTGCGCCAGTACTGGAAGCGTCCTCTCCCTCCTTGGATTCAAGAGACTTGTCTACTCCCATTGCAATATCGGGAGACTGCTCATGGATAGAACTGAGCACGCCGCAGGTGTCACAGTCAAAGCCGTATTTTGCCCGATCGTAACCGATGCTGCGAATGGTTTCCCGTACAATTGAAGGAATATCTACGTATGCAGATGTGGTGATTTCTCCCATAACATTAACGAGACCTGTTGTCGCAAAGGTCTCACAGGCCACTCGTGCTGTTGGGTCCTGCTGTAAGATGGAATCAAGCACTGCGTCTGAGATCATATCGCAGATTTTATCGGGATGCCCTTCGGTAACAGATTCTGATGTAAACAATTTTTTCATATTCTAATGATGCCTTTCCCAATTTATTTCTTACGTTTTCTGCCGTAAACTTTTTTTTCTGTTTTTTTTATCGCTTTTTTCAAGATTTCCGTTCCCGATTTCTTTTGTTTTGGTTCAGGATCGGGAATGTCGTCCTCTCTTGTCAGTTCCGGTACGGGGGTATCTTTATCTATAAACACAACGCCCGGATCCAATACATCGCAATACGGGGGATCTGTTTTGTAAAATTCTGTATGTACCGGCGCGTTTTTATGGCGCAGCCGATTTTCTATAAACTGTTTAAACAGTACATACAGCACTGCTGTTACAGGAACTCCCAGTACCATTCCGGCGAATCCGAAAAGGCTGCCTGCAGCAGTGATAGAGATGATAACCCATAAGGAACTGATTCCAATAGAATTGCCCAAAATTTTTGGTCCCAGAATGTTGCCGTCGATTTGCTGAATTGCCACAACAATAATCAGAACCCAGAGAAAGTCTGCCGGTGCAACAATTAGTATCAGCAGGCAGCAGATGAATCCGCCTACAATCGGACCGAAGAACGGAACAATATTTGTTATGCCCACAATCACACTCAACAGCGGATAATAGGGAATATTGCACAGCCAGAATACCAACAGGGACAGCAGTCCGATAATGAAGGAATCCAGAAGCTTGCCAACGATAAATCCACCGAACGTTTCGTGAGTGAATCGTGCCAACCGCACGGTGTTTAAATAGGTTCTGCGTTTGAACAGGGCGGACAGGATTTTTTTCAGTTGGGCACACAGCTTTTCTTTGGAATACAGGAAATAGAAGGCGAGGATTACACCAATGACAAAGTTTTTGACTTCTCCAATCAATGCGCCGCCGTAGCTGATGACGTAGTTTGCGCCGCTTTGGATCAATGTGTAATACTGGGTGAAAAGATCCTTGATATTTAGGGATATGTTGTATTCTGCCAGAAGAGACGCCAGCGTGTCATGCTGTTCTCCAAGAATTTTGCCGGAATGCTCCCGTACCAGATCGTCCGCAAAAGTTTGCACATTTTCGATGTAAATGTTCATCTGACTTCCCAAATCCTCAAAGCTTTGTGCGGTTTGAGGGATAATAGCGTAAAGGATCACAGAAATTACGGCGATTGCAGTGAGCAGGGTAAGTATCAGAGAGAGGGCACGGCGTACGGTATGCATATTGCGCTTTGCTTTTTTAAAGGATAATATTGTTCGCTCATAAAAACACTTAATCGGATTGCACAATTCCGCAACGATAAAACCGTATGTAAAGGGAGACAACAGGGCAAAAATCGTTTTGATTGTTTTTGTTACTTCCTTAAAATTATATATACATAAAAATACTGCTGCCGCAGCAGTAATTGTAAGAAAAGCGTAGAACGCTATGGAAGCATATTTTTCATTTTTTTTAAATGGAAGCATAGGCAAACCTGTTCTCTCAGATTTTGCGTCTTATGGACGCAAATAACATTTTTACTATATCTTCTTTCTATTTTATATCAGAACCCTTGCGCGGTCAAGAGAATTCTGTTAGAATATTGTAAAAAGTTGCTTCTTTAGATAAAAATTCCTGTTTTGACTGTGAAACAGCATTTTCTGCAAATGCATATGTGCACAATCTGTCAAATATCCGTAAAAAATGCTGTTGAATTTTAACAAAGTATTTTGTGCTAAATGATGAATTTTACGTATAAAAGGATAAATGAAAGGAGGATTTTTTGTTGCAAATCAATAAAAATATTGGGTTTGTAGAAAAGATAGCAATAAACTTGTTATATTTTGTTCATAAAATATACTACATTTTTCAGAAAAAAATGCTATAATACAAAAAGAATAAGTAGATAGGGGGTAGTATGCCTATCTGCGTCTTTCTCCGCGCGGGGCGCGGAAACTTTCAAAGGAGGATGGTGCTGTAGTTCATTGCAGCTCCGCAGTGCGATGCTAGAACGGATCTGGGAATACCTTACGCGAAACATTAAAATCGCATGGAAAAGTGTATTTTTCAATTTTAAGCAGTATTGCGTTTTTTTCGCGGCAATTTTTATCGTGCAGTTGCTGTACGGAATGATGGCGATTTCCGCCACTAACAACAATTCCGTGGCATTTCAGCAGATCAAGGAGGAGTACGACTATCACTATGTGATTCGTAATCTGACGCTGAGTCAGTACAACTATCTGAAGGATTATAAAAATGCAGATCGTGGTACATTTGACGAGCTGAAGCAATTGTATGTCATTGTGGATTATGACAAGCGTGTCAATGCCAAGGATGAAAAGGAAGTGTATGATGTCTTCCTGCGTTTTGGTAAGGAGGGAGCCAGCGACACTCTTGTGCAAAGCTATGCCAAGCAGTTTGAAGCGGATTATCTGTCGGTTCTTTCCAATATAGAAGGGTACTCATATAAGAACTATCAGGAAGACGCAACGCTTCTTCTGGAATACAGCGACAGAGTGGCGAACAACAATAATACATTCTGGATTATTACGCTGCTGCTGATTGTTCTCTCTGTGTTCTTGCTGATGTCGATTTACAACATTCGTATGAACCAGTACAAGTTTACTTATGGTGTATATATGACGTTCGGTGCAGATTTCAAGATGCTGTTCGGTACAGCGTTCTGGGAACTGTTCGTGATCATGCTGGTGACATATATCCCGGCGGTGGTCGCGTCTACTGCTATCGTCTATTTCATTTATGCGCCGTCCGGGTTTACCTTTGCATTCTCGGCGCTGGTGTTCCTGCAGGTGTTTGTATTCAGCCTTCTGGTTGTGCTGGCGTCCGTGTTTATGCCGATGCGTATCACTTCCATGCGTCAGCCTATGTCTTTGATCATCACAGAAGACAACTCCAACCTGGTAAGTTCGCCGAGAAAATCCTTCAATCTGTTGGGTAAAAAATTCCCATTGCAGTATGAATTGTATTCAATCTGGCGTTTCAGAAAATATAATATTCAGCTGTTGACTACGGCAATCATATTCTGTGCGTTGTTTATCTGCGGTTTGTACCTGGCAAATATTTACACCACAGATTTGGATTATCCCCGGGCGCAGTATCAGATGGAGCTGGATCTGGAGAATACATATATTTCCTACAATTCTGCCCTT
>CATLAS010000044.1 GCA_949878535.1 uncultured Eubacteriales bacterium
TGCTCCCGCCGGAAATATGGCTTCCCTGGAAGCCGCCATTGATGCAGGCGCAGACGCAGTTTATTTTGGGGCGGAAGCGTTCAATGCCAGAATGCGGGCGGACAACTTCAAATCCGAAGAAACCGCGCAGGCGCTGTCTCTTTGTCGCGCATTCGGCGTGCAGGCCTATATCACGCTGAACACCCGACTGACCGACCGGGAACTGCCGGAGGCGGCCTCCCTCGCCCAGCGTCTATGGGATGCTGGTGCGGACGCATTTATTATAGCGGATGCGGGGCTTGCGGCGCTGCTGCGGGAACAAATCCCCGGCGTACAGCTTCACGCCAGCACCCAAATGTCCGCCCATACAGAATTTGATGCGGCGGCGCTGGAGGGGATGGGATTTTCCCGCATGGTGTGTCCCAGAGAGCTTTCAGGGTCTTCCCTTGCCCGTCTGTGCAGCCGTTCCCCCATTCCAATAGAAATGTTTATTCACGGCGCTCACTGCGTGTCCTTTTCCGGGCAGTGTCTGATGAGCGCAGTCATGGGTGGCAGAAGCGGAAACAGGGGTTCCTGCGCCCAGCCATGCCGACTTCCCTACACTTTGAGCAAAAAAAGCGGATATCCCCTCAGTCTGCGGGATCTGTGCCTGGCTGAGCATATTCCGGAAATTCTGGAAACAAACGTCGCCAGTCTGAAAATTGAAGGACGGCAAAAATCTGCGGAATATGTATATACAGTCACATCTGTTTATCGGAAGCTGCTGGACGAGGCGCGAGGCGCAAATCCCGACGAGCTTGCTCTTTTGGAATCGGCGTTCAGCCGCAGTGGATTTACCGACGGATATTTCAAGGGCACATATAAAGACATGCTGGGTGTGCGCACGCTGAAGGATTTTCATGAAACGCAGCCGCCTGCATACGGTGGGCTGTCCCGACGGGTTCCCCTAAATATAACATTGCATATACAAACCGGTGCACCGGCAGTGCTCACTGCCGCATCCCCGGATAAAACGGTCACAGTCTGTACAGACGAACCCCTTGCACAGGGAGAAGTACCGCCTCCTGACGGGAACGCTGCCCGCAAAAATGCAGGGCGACTGGGCACAACGCCTTTCACCCTTGCGTCCTTCACCTATGAATCAGACGAAAAAGCGCTGTTTACCCTGTCCATGCTGAACCGGCTCCGCCGGATGGCTGTGGAAGCACTGCTTGCTCCGCCCTCCCGGACGAAAGCGGAAGAAACGGTGAAATCCAAAACGTCTTCCCATATAAAGGCAGAGCCGATGTACTCTGCATCGTTTCTGTCTTCCGCACAGATTACGCCGGCGGCACGGGAATTTTTCGATGAAATATATCTACCCTATTCTGCGCCGGCACAGGATACGGGCATAGAACTTCCGCCAATTCTTCTGGGAGAAGATTTTGAAGCGGTATGGAAAGCGGCAGAGCTTGCGCCGTACATGTTGGTACACACGCCGGGACAGCTTACGGAAGCAGTACGGCGGGGCGTTCCCGCCCGGGCGTCTCTTCGATTCAATGCATACAACAGTAAAACTGCCGCAGTGCTGGCAGCGGCAGGTGCAGACTGTGTATATCTTTCACCGGAATTGACCCTGCCCCAGATGCGGGATCTGCAAAGTCCCATACCAAAAGGCGCAGTTGTATACGGCAGATTGCCGCTGATGCTTACCGTTCGGTGCGCAGTGTCCGACGGCTGCCGCCGGTGCGGCAAGGGCTGCGGCGGTATCTTACAGGATCGGCGGGGCGTATCGTTCCCCATAACTGGTACAGAGAAATGCGGGAACATTATTTGGAACAGTGTACCCGTCTACATGGCAGATCGGATGGACGCGGTGAAAAGTGCGGGGATCACGCGAATGCATTTTCTGTTCACTACAGAGAACGCCGCCGCCTGCGACCGGATCATCCAGGCATATCAAAAAGGTATCGCGCCGACGGGCGCAATATATAGAATGAAAAAATAAGGGATTAGTATGGTCTTCAATAAACTTCCATGTGAGGACTTGCTGCGCAGTTTCCTATGGAACTGTCGCAAAGCACCCACTTTTATAGGCTCCCCCCAGTAAAGGGAGGTGTCGCGCAGCATCCAACTTTTATAGGCTCCCTTGTGTTAAGGGAGCTCCCGCGTAGCGGGTGAGGGATTGTCCTATGCTATCATTTTTAATAACCTATAAATCGGCAGTATGTGTGAGACAATTCCTCCGTCTTGCCTTACGGTAAGCCACCTCCTTTTGGAGCCGCGTAGCGGATCCTCACATAGGAGGCTTAGAGCTTGATTGTAAGCTCCCCTTACTGGGGGGGAAGTCTAATAACATATATGCTATCCCAAATAGAACAAATAAAAAAATGAGGTTTTCAGGCAATGGAAGAAAAAAATGTACATCTTCGGGTAAAATATTTAAAAACAGGTATGGAGCCGCTCCAATATATTGACGGAAAATCCGACTGGATTGATCTGCGTATCTCGGAAACGGTAACCATGCAGGCAGGTGAATTTCGCCTCCTGCCCTTGGGCGTAGCGATCGCCCTCCCAGCAGGATATGAAGCCCACGTGGTACCCCGTTCTTCCACCTTTAAAAACTTCGGCATTATACAAACCAATCACATGGGTGTGATTGACGAATCATACTGCGGAGACGGGGATCAGTGGTACATGCCCGCCTATGCCCTGCGTGACACAGTAATTGAAGAAGGCAGCCGTATCTGCCAGTTTCGGATCATGCGCCACCAGCCGCCGATTACCTTTGAAGCAGTAGACTGTCTTGGCGGTCCGAATCGAGGCGGCATCGGTTCTACCGGAAAGAAGTAAGTATAATTGCAGATAGGTGTCCACCTAACGAATCCCTCCTGAGGATCGGGAGCGTCACGCAACCCACCAGTCTTAAGCCCCCATGTGCAAAAGGGAGCTGTCGCGTACCTCCTCTATAAGGCTCCCATGTAAGGACCTACTGCGCAGTTCCATAGGGAGCTGTCACGGCAAAGCCGTGACTGAGGGATTGTTACATGATTATTTTGCAGGATTTATATATCGGCAATACGTGCAAACAATCCCCCCGCCGATTACATCGGCACCCCCCTTTGCACAAGGGGGGCTATAAAGTGTGGTGGATCCCTATGGCGTACTCTCCCTTTACTGGGGGAGGCTTACAAAATTTGTGCAAACTGAAAGAATACCCATAACGAAAGCGTACTATTATGACTGAAAAACTCATCCTTGCCTCCGGCTCGCCCCGGCGACGGGAAATTCTTACAATGGCGGGATACCGATTCGACTTTCTTTCGCCGGACGCGGACGAAAGTGCACCGGGACTTTCTCCGGCTGCGTTGGTACAAGAACTGTCCCGGCGAAAAGCTGCGGCTGCTGCAGCCCTTACGGGACGAGGACATGTGATACTCGCTGCGGATACGGTGGTAGCCCTGGATGAAAAAATTCTGGGGAAACCGAAAAATGCAGCGCATGCGGCAGAAATGCTGTCCATGCTGTCCGGCAGAACCCACACCGTATACACAGGCTTCACCATTAGCGGGGAGGCCCCCGCAGGCATATATCGGATGCAAAATCTGCAAGCTGATACATTGTCCCACGAAAATAAAGATCCTCTTAACTATGCAAATATAAATTGCGGGGATGCCCCCGCAGGAGAACATCAAACCATTACTCACACAGTCGCCGCGCAGGTGACCATGCGGGATATAACAAATGAGGAAATAGACGCCTACGTCGCAACCGGATCCCCGCTGGATAAGGCGGGCGCATACGGTATTCAGGAAGTGGCAGGCATGTTCGTACAAAGCATTCAGGGAGATTACTACAGCATTATGGGACTACCCATCTGTCCGGTATCCGTGATTCTGCGGGATACTTTCGGGATTGTCCCTATGCTTTAAAAATACAGCGTGAAAAACCGGGAAAGGTATAATATATTATGAGTAAAAACATTGGAATTGATCTGGGAACCGCCAACACCCTCGTCTACGTGCGAGGCAAAGGAATCGTTTTACGGGAGCCGTCTGTGGTAGCGGTAGAACAGCGGAGCAAAAAAGTGGTCGCTGTGGGCAACGCGGCAAAGCTAATGCTTGGCAAAACCCCCGGTTCTATCATCGCCATGCGCCCCATGAAAGACGGCGTTATCGCAGAATTTGACTTCACCACCGCCATGCTGCGGGACTTTTTCAAACGCACTGCCGGATCTACCGTTTTCAGTCATCCCCGGGTGATCGTATGCATCCCTTACGGTGTTACGGAAGTGGAACGGCGTGCCGTAGAAGATGTGACACTGGAAGCGGGCGCACAAAGCGTTGCGCTGATTGAAGAACCCATCGCCGCCGCAATCGGCAGCGGCCTGCGGGTAGAAGATGCAAAAGGCAGCATGATCGTAGACATCGGCGGCGGCACTACAGAAGTGGCGGTTACCAGTCTTGGAGGAATCGTTCTTTCCACTTCCCTGCGAATTGCAGGAGATGAGTTGGACGAAGCGATTGTCAACTACATCAAAAAGCGTTACAACATCCTGATCGGTGAAATCACCGCAGAAATGCTGAAAAAGAAAATCGGAAGCGTACATCCCGGTGTGGATCGAGGCACGATGGAAATCCGCGGACGCAATCTGCTCAACGGACTGCCTGCCATTATCAGCGTTACTACTGCGGACATTCGAGAAGCCATGCACGAGCAGGTGTTCCACATTGTGGAAGCCATCCGCACAACACTGGAAAACACCCCACCGGAGCTGTCCAGCGATATCTATGACAACGGCATCACCCTTGCCGGCGGCGGCGCCCTGCTGGGCGGATTGGATGCGTTGATCACTCATGTGACGGGCATCAAAGCGACCATCGCAAAAGCGCCTCTGGACGCAGTGGCAGTGGGCATTGGTCATGTAATCGAAAGCATGGGCGACGCGAACGACATCGTACAATTCCGGGGCAGAAGCTCCCGGTAAGAACCGAAAAATACTGCGAAAGGAGAGAACGGCGTGCGCAATTTTCTGAAAACCAGATTTTTTATTGTCATCGTTTTAGTGACGCTTGTGCTCACCATTGTTCCCACCGTACTCAGTGCTATGGGACTTCATTCCGTTGTAAAAGATGCCGCAATGTCTCTTCTGACCCCCATACAAGGACTGTTCACCTCCGCCACAAATGCGGTGGAAGGGTTCACCTCGTATTTTACGGAATTTGATCGGATTGTAGCGGAAAACAACGAACTGCGCTCTCAGATTGACGCCCTTCAGGACGAGATTTACAAATCCCAGGAGCTTTCCCAAATGAACGAGTGGCTCTACGACTATCTGGAGCTGAAACGGGAACGGACAGATTTCAAATTTGAAAGCGCAGGCGTAACCGGCAGAGAAAGCGGAAACTATATGACCGTGTACACCCTGGACAAGGGAACTTCCCACGGCGTGCAGAAAAATATGCCGATTATCAGCAGCAAGGGAATTGTAGGATACGTAACAGAAGCCGGCGTCGGCTGGTCCAAAGCAGTAACCATTTTAGAATCCGGACAGGCGATTGGAGCATATGTGGAGCGCAGCGGCGCAGTAGGCGTTGTGGAAGGAGATTTTTCTCTTGCATCCAAGGGGCTGTGTAAGCTGTCCTATCTTGGAGCAGACGCAGACGTGGAAGTCGGCGACCGGATTCTTTCCAGCGGCTACGGCAGCGTATATCCCCGCGCTCTTGTAATCGGATACGTAAAGGAAATCGAAAAAGATCCATACAGCCAAGCCCTCAATGTGTACATCCAGCCGGCAGCGTCCTTGTCCGACGAAGACCGGTTTATGATTATAACGGAATATGACGCCTACACAGAATAACGGCGGAAGAAAAGGCGGGCCGCCCCGGAGAAACGGACAAGGAATCCCCGGAAATGGACAGCGGCAGACGCCTGCAAGACCTCCAAGACCCCAGAACCGTCCGGGTTCCATGCAAAGCAGGCAGCCCCGCCCAGGGCAGCCCCAGCACAGACGAAAACCGGCACCCCCACCTACACTTGGGCAGGCGCTCGCCGCAGAACTGAAAGATATTCTGCAAAAGCTCTGGTATTACGTTTATGAAAATGTGGAAAGCATATTGAAAGGCCTCGTCTGCGGACTGTATCTTGTGCTGTTTCTTATGCTGCAAACGACCTTTTTCGTAGAGTTTGCGCCGTTTGGCGCCGTGCCGGATTTACTTCTCTCTCTGACCGTGGCAGTTGCCGTGTCGGAAGGAGAAAAATGGGGGGCAGTATTCGGACTGATCGCCGCATGCCTCTCTCATATCACCGGCGGTGCACCCGGACCGGTTCTGCTTCCTCTGTTGTATATGCCTGCAGGATATTTCTGCGGAATCTGCGCAAAGGAATATCTGAGCGACTCCATCCCCGTACGAGGAATCTACATTGCCGCTTGCGGCGCTGGACGGGGAATTATAACGGCGATTTCCGCCGCATGTATTCTGACTGCATCTCCGGCAGAAATCTTTCTGGATATTGTCATCCCGGAATTTTTCTCCACAGCCCTCATGGCGCCGGGTATTTACGGATTGATTTATCTTTCCATGAAGCCGTTCCACAAGTCCCGTGCAGAACGGACAGAGAATTGAAAGGCTGTACGTACTAAGTAAGGCTCCCCAGCCGGGGGTCGTGCACCTTTCTTCAAACCTCCCCCAGCAAAGGGAGCTCCCGCGCCCCCTCCATAAGGCTCCCTTGTGCTGGAGCCGCGTAGCGGATCCTAGGGTGCTCCCGCGTTAGCGGGTGAGGGATTG
>CATLAS010000045.1 GCA_949878535.1 uncultured Eubacteriales bacterium
GGAATTGCCTACGTGATTCTGTCGATTTGAAGTTTCTACAAAATGATAGTAAGGACAATCCCCCACCCGCTGCGCGGGAGCCCCCTTTGCACAAGGGGGCCTATTTGATAGCGCTGTGCGGGAGCTGCAAAAACCAAAATATAAGACTCCCGTGTGTAAAGTGAGGTGGCATGACGTTAGGCATGACGGAGGGCTAGACTACGTGATTCTATCGATTTGAAGTTTCTACAAAATGATAGTAAGGACAATCCCCCACCCGCTGCGTGGGAGCCCCCTTTGCACAAGGGGGCCTTTTTGATGGCGCTGCGCGGGAGCTCCCTTGGCTGGGGGGAGCCTTTGGAGAAGTTTAAGGCTTGGTTGACTGAATTTTCGCTGGTTGGAACTTTTCGTAAAAAATAACTCAGGTCAATTTGACCTGAGTTATTTTTGTATTTTGCTTAGTTTCCGCAGCCGCACCGCTTATTTGAAGATGTGTCGGTGCTGCATCCCCGGTTCAGACTGCCGGCGGAAGGCGGGCAGAACTCGTTTACAGGGAAGGACATGCTGTGGAACAAGCGGCAGGGATCGTCTTCGTGTACTTCCTGGCACACTTTTTCCGGTACGCAGTATTCTACTGCATTTACCAGATACTGTGCGGGACGTTCAATACGGATTACAGAGAAGAGGCCCAGGGTGACAACCAGTTTGTCTCCTTCAGAATCGCAGATGTCGCCGCCGGAAACCGTGCAGCAAACTCCTTGAGGAATCTCATCGCAGCAACAGCAGCAACAGCAGCATTTGTGATCCGGCTTTACGATTTTGCAGGACAGAATAATCGGATCTACTGCTTCTACTACAGCGATGGGAAGGTTTGTGGTCATGGGACAACCGCAGCTGTCCTTAGGCGGACAGAAACCGGAGCAGTTGTGGTCGCTTTTGAACACGCTTACATTGCCTTCGCTTCCGAACAGGATCACCTTTTTTTCAACGACAGCAATTCCTTCAACTTCCTGTATATTTCCGGGTGAAATGCATGCCTCACAGGTAACACGGATATAGATCTTAATCGTAAGCTGATAGAATCCTCTGTTAAAAGGAACACAGTCAATATTGATATAAGACCATACGATTCTGGCGCATTTGCAGCGAACTGCAACCCCTCTATCAACAAGCTCCTGGCCGTATCCGGTCAGAAATACACGTACATCCTCGAAACAGTCCTTGTCGCGACAGGAATCAAGAACCCGGTATGTATCGATACATACCATTTCCCGAGACGAGGGCTGACACTGTCTGTTATCAGACATATTTATTATACCTCCTTTGAACATAAGACAGTAAAGAGTACTGCCTTCGTTATATCATATGCAAAGGTGTATAAAGTGATAATCAGACATTTGCTTCAATAAAATCTGGAAATGCTTCTTCCAAAAGCTGAAATCCCCGCAGAATTGCCATAATACTGTCCAAAATTGGGGCGTTATCGTCCAAAAGTTCAAAGTCAATTCTTGCATAGCCGGCAGAAAAATCTTCCCGGTATCGGTCAATTCTGCCTTCTTCGTATGCATCCCGAAGCAGTGCGCGCAAGGTGTAGCAAAGTATGGATACGGCGGAGCATAAAATATCCTGTCCGGCAGATGCATATTCTGTGTGCCCGGTGCATTCAAATAAATACGTATCGTAGTAAGTGTCAAAAGATATTTTGGTCATTGCATTAATCCTTCCGAAGCTGGATACATGCTGCCTTGCTCCATTGCGAGATTTTCCTGTACCCGGCGCAGTATTTCATCTTTCCCTTCAAACTCCATCATTTCCAGGCAAAGCTGTGCCTCTCTGCTGCGTCCTGGTTCAAATATCCCCATTTTGTACAGTTCGCAGGCAAGTTCGTTCATTGCCATTCTGGAAAATGCAGTTCTTTTATGTGCTCGCACCTTTATATCGAAAATTGGTTCCGCACCGCTTATAACATCATTGCCTGTGCTTGCTATAAAGGAATCGCTACTGCACTGAACGAAGTCTTCTTGCCCGTTGGGAGCAATGATCCGGAAGCAGCGGGGCCATGTATAAAACTGCCGGATCAGTTCAATTAGAATGGAACAAATTTCTTCATATGCCCGATATGCGCCGGAAAGCATATCGCGAGATCCTTTGTTGCCCGCTTCCTGTAGTGCCGCAATAGCAGATGCGGCGGTAACGCCGCCGGCCGTTGAACCTTGAGAAAAGTCCCGGTTTCCGGTGGTTTCTTTAATTTCATCAATTTTGTTGTTGAGTATCGCTACATATACTTCTGACAATGTAGGAACTGTGATCGGCATAATAGAGGATGAGGGGTCTCCGGATCCGGAGTAGTGAACAAAGGGCTGATCCCACTGAGCAAACTCTTTTTCATTGATGCTTCCATCACTGCGTACAAAGAAGCGCCGTTCAGACGCCATTCTGGCATTGCGTACAATTGCACTGCTCAATATGTCAATTTCCTTCTGCGCGCCGCGCATGGCGTCTATTACACTGAATCCGCAGGGAGAACCCTGTATCGGATACATTTTGTCTATTACAAAGGGATATTTTCCATGGTTATAAAAACCGCTGTCTTTATACAGTGGGTCATTTTCCGAAGCGTACAGTAAAACTCCGTTACAGAATTTGCAGTAGTGCACCAAATGTTTGCCGTTTTTTACCGTTTTATAATACCAGTCTATGACTGCCGATTTGTCCGAAGTGTCGACGGCATCGTCATAAATGTATTGCGTCACGTCAAATGTAGGGGCAGAGAGGCAGTCTTCTAAAACAGAGTATGTTTCCAGAAGGTCATCCCAATCCCAAAGATCTACGTGAAAGATATTTTTGGATTCCTGTATATTTGTAATGCCCGGTTCCCAAAAAAGATTGAGCAGGTCAACCCGCCGCACATCTGTGTTTCCCATTCCAGAGTCCAGTGCGGGGTTCCAGAACACACCGTAGCATGCAGCGCCGTATTTCAGTTTATCATACCAGCATTCGGAATAGGTGTCTTCAAAATGGTTTTGCTCTAAAATCAAAGGAAGAACTTCCGTAAGCAGCCGTGCAGCAGGTCTGTCGCTTTTTTCCCGAGGCAGGCAGGTTGCTTCCGGAATGTTATCCATCGCATCTGCGTGCTTATTGATAATGGTATTAAACAGCCATCCGGTGGCAATGGAATCTTTGTTTTTTTCATCGTAGTGGCGCATTTTCCACCACTGCTCATTATCAATGATCCTTTGTTCCAGCGATGCTTTGCCTGCTTTATATTTTTCCAGGGTGGCATATGCTGCACGCACAGTATCATTTTTAATTTTTTCAGCTGTACGCACTTTTTTTGTTTTATTCATATAAGAATTCATCCTCCTTGCCGCTGTGCGGCTTTTAATATGTAAATTGCCTGTATTTTCGTTTGTCTCCCAGCAGATCCAGTGGATCATCTCCCCTTGATTCCGATGCAGGTGCAGACTTCGGACGGATTGGACGGTTCATGCAAAAATATCGGAAGGAATCTGCAAAATGGTCTTCTTGAGAGGTGTCAAGATCCTCAGGGCTGTGTTCACTATATGTCAGCAGGGGAAGGGTGCGTATGGCGTGCTTGCAGGTGTTGAAAAAATACACCATGGGCTTTCCGTCTCCGTCAAATGCCAGACGATAGTGACACTGCATCCAGCCGGGAAGGCGTTTGTTGTCGCCAGGCTGAAAATAGACATAATGCCGGTCAGCCGCTTCAATAATTGCTTCTCCGCGGGAAGCGTCCCATATGGAGGGATCGGCAACTCCAATAATCTGTTTTCCACGCAGCCACCGATGTTCCGTTTCAATTTTGCGAATTTCCCGAAAAATACGATCCGGATCCCATTTTAGTCCTTCGTTTGGTTCTGTGCAGCCGTAAAGCTGCAGGATCAGATAGGCACGTCCTTCAAAGTCAATGGCCCACCAGTCGCAGGAAAAAGGTTTGGAATAACCAAAGTCAAAGCTGCGGTACAGCTTCCAATCCGGCGGAACCTCAAAGGGATCAATTACATGGGTATACATTCTATCTTGATAATGGGCGGCATCATCTGTAAATTCTTCAAAAAACTGTCCTTCAAAAATATCCCAGTTGCCTTCCAGCCATGCTTTGCGCAGCTTAGGCGGTAGGGCTTCCAGCTTCTGTATATATCCGGGATCGCTTTCCATGAGTGCGGCGTTGTCTGTTACGAGAGAGCGGATGAATAAATATTCATCTCCGTTTTCGCCCGGCTTCATTGCTTTATCAATAAACAGCCGTTTTACCCAGCCATGTCCAACGCCGCCCGGATTGCAGGTCAGATAAATCCGTTTGGGATAGGCGTTGACGCCGCGCACGCAGGCTTTGATCCGGTCATACATTTCTTCTGTAAACTGGGTTGCTTCATCTATAAAAAGCACATCTGTTTCTGTTCCCTGAAACTTGTCCAGATCTGCAATATTGCGGCAGTATCGAAAGGCGATTATAGAGCCGTTATCAAAGGTCATATCCCGTGTTGACTCTTTATACACAGCAATGCCATGCAGCAGTGGAATAATGGGCATAATATGGTTTTGCCGCAGCTCTGGATAGGTGCGGCGAACAATCATGATGCGTATGCCGGGATAATGCAGAGCAAGCAGGGAAGCTTTAATCCGTACGGCCCAGCTTTTGCCGCCGCCCCTGGCTCCGCCGAATGCGATATAATGATGGGTATCTGTTAAAAATAGTTCTTGTCGTGGGGAAGGCTTGGGGATTTTCAGGGTCATTTTGCCCATTTTTCAATATCCCCTTCCAGGACAACGCTGATAGACGCGGTACTGTCCTCTTCTCCATTTTCTTCGAGCCCTCTGATAACAGCCGCAAGTTCCTTTGCTGCAAGGGTTAATTCTTTTAACTGCTTAATGTCTCCACTGTCTCCGTTTTCCAGTGATCCCTTCATTTCCGCCGCCATTTTGTCAATGATTTCGGCAATGGTATCTACCGCGATTCGCAATCGTACTCCGTTTCCTTCCGGTTCCTTTTTAGGCCAAGTATCCGGTGTGCTTTTCATTTGCCGCCGTTTTTTGTACCAGTTTTCCTTTCGCCCTAATTCCTGTAAAACCGGTACTGAAATTTTATATTTGGCTGAAAGGGCTTTATAGCTTTTGCCGGCAAGAAAGTCCTGCCGAATTGCCTTTATTGTTTCATCTGTCAATCGTCACACTCCTTTCTGACAGTATTTAGCATACCGGATTCGGGCTGTCATTTCTCCCCATAGCGAATATACTGGTATAGGATCGGAAAGTGTTTGAAGCGCATAATAAGGCAATATAAACGTATTGTGAGGGAATTTGAATGTCCCTGCAAGACTATCCAATATTTTTTTGTTTAAACTTCGGGAAACTGCCGGGGAAAAGCCAACGAAAGGAAAGGGAACAATATGATGTGTATAGCGGCAATGAGAAATATGACAGCCGCAATAAAGGGAAGGAGTGCGCTGGAAGCGGTGGGAATCCGCTGCACAATTGTAAGTCTTGAGCCCACATTAACCAAGCGGGGCTGTGCATACGGACTGAGCTTTGCATGCGCACACCTTGAAAGGGCAAAATCTGTTTTGTCGTCAAGGCGAATCAACTACGGCGAAATCCTTGGCGGCAGATGAAAGGAACGATACAGATGATTTATCTTGATAATGCTGCGACTACGTTTCCGAAGCCGGAACCTGTAGTGCAGGCAATGACGTCATGTATGCGGGAATACTGCGGAAATCCGGGACGCGGCAGCCATTCCATGGCGGTGCGGGCATCGGAAAAACTGTACGAGTGCAGACAGGCGGCAATGGAGCTCTTCGGGGCGCAGAGTCCCGAAAATGTAGTGTTTACATTAAATACAACGTACGCGCTCAATATAGCGATCAAAGGGCTTGTACCTGCCGGTGCTCATGTGATTCTATCTGACATGGAGCACAACAGCGTATTGCGTCCGGTTGAGGAATTGCGTAGAACAAAAAAAGTCCGGTACGATGTTTTTCGTACCGGAGGCAGTGATTTTGAAGTATTGGAGCGGATTCGCCGATTGATCAATCGGGATACTGCGGCGGTGATTTGCAGTGGGTGTTCCAATATCATTAACCGTACGCTTCCGGTGCGCGAAATCGGAAGGCTGTGTGAAAATCACGGTATATATTTTATTTTGGACGGCGCTCAATGTGCAGGCATAGTTGATATCCATATGCAGCGGGATAAAATAACGGCTTTGTGTGTTCCAGGACATAAAAGTTTAATGGGTCCCCAAGGAACGGGGCTTTTACTGCTCCGTGATGATGTGAGCATTGGAACTTTAGTGGAGGGCGGCAGCGGCATTCATTCTGCGGATCCGGGAATGCCGGATTTTCTGCCAGACAGGCTGGAAGCGGGAACCATGCCAACACCAGGGATTGCAGGACTGTGCGAAGGAATTCGATATGTGCGCAGCCGGGGGCTGGAGGACATCCGTGCCCATGAAAACGGGCTGTATAGGACACTTATGAATACGCTGCGGGGAGACCCCCGGCTGGAATTCTATAGCAGCAGGGTCCCCGGCGCAATTGTATTGTTTAATATCCGCGGTGTCAGCCCACAGAAAACCGGATATGAGCTGGATAGACGTGGCATATGCGTGCGCAGTGGACTCCATTGTGCGCCGCTGGCACATGAAACAATCGGCACCCCGGATGGGGGAGCGGTTCGTGTAAGCTTTGGGCCATTTTCTTCTAAGAATGACGTTACAGGTTTCTGCAATGCACTGCATGAT
>CATLAS010000046.1 GCA_949878535.1 uncultured Eubacteriales bacterium
ATAGGAACCTGGGTTGCAGTATACACCGGGTACTGCAGCATTTCAGCCACTTCATATCCAGTATATACAGATGCCCCTACCATGTCGGTATATCCCCGGCGGATAAGCCCTTTCATATGCTTTGCAGTTATTTTCCCATTTTTATACAGATTTGTAGGATGGTGAAGCATAATGCAGTTTACCTTGGAAACACCAAGCTTTTCCAAGGATGTCTCTACACTCTCTACAATAAAAGCTTCAATTTCGCGGTCATCGTCCAAATCAAACCGGGGAACTTTTGTAGTAAGAAAAGGGAGTTCGCCGGGATGCTCCTTAAAAAACGCACCCAGTACATCTTCTGCATTCCCATATGCCCGCGCAGTATCCAAGCTTGTAACGCCTTTGTCAAGAGCGGCGCGGAGCATGGAAAAGCTTTGCTGCAAATCGGGCTGACCACCATTATTGGCTATGCCGTAATTCATGCCAAGCTGAACGGTGCCCAGAGACATGCCGGATATTTTCCTTCCTGCAACTTCTGTATATCTCATCCCTATATAATCCGCCTTCCGCTTATATTTCGGGTAATATTCTGGTAATACTGGGAAAGACCGACTACATCCGCTCCACAGGACAGGAAAGTGTATCCCATCTCCACATAATCATCAAAGGTTGCAGGACCGCACACCGTTCCCGCCCATTTACCATGCTTGCGGGCACAGGCGGCAATTTTTCTGCGAGCATCCTCAATTTCGGGAAGATCCGTTTCGTAAGGCCGGCCAATACCTTGACTGAAATCTGCTGGACCAAAGAAAACCATGTCAATACCAGGAAGAGCACAAATTTCCTCCAATTCTGCCATAGGCTCCGGATCCTCGATCTGGATAATCACAAACCGTTCTTCATTTGCCTGTTTGATATAGTCGGCTTCACTGACAAGGCAGTATTTTCCGTCAGCGTTTCCTCCATCAATAGGCCTGCGGCCAATAGGATGAAATTTTGTGTAGTATACGATCTGTTTTGCCTCATCAAGACTCATTACATGAGGGATCATGATCCCCGTAGAATCGCCTTCCAAAGGGCGAACCAAATCGCTGTAACAGCCCTTGCTGACCCGGGTCAGCACATCTGTATCATAGTTTTTTGCTGTACGAACCGCATTTTCAATAAAGGAATAATCTGTTGGGATATGCTCCATATCCACCCACACGCAGTCAAACCCACACATGGAGGCAATTTCCACATCCCGCAAATCGCTCAGGTTTATTTTCACACATGTTGCCACGTTTCCAGCCCGCATACGGCGCAGAACGCGGCTTGGACGCATATTGTATTCCATACTGTCACCAAAACTTTCCTTATTCGTTTCAAATCGGTCTATAACCGCAAAGTATAACCTGTAATATATTGCTTATCTTGCCGTGTACCCGCCATCCACATTGATACTGGTACCTGTTATATAAGCAGACGCATCGGAAGCAAGGAAAACAAGAACACCCTGAATATCCGACTCATTCGCCATTCTGCCCAGATACGTCATTTTTGCATAGCGTTCCAGAAATTCTGCTGGCTGATTATTGAAAAGTCCGCCCAAATTCAGGCAATTCACACGCACGCCGGACTTTCCGTATCGACCTGCTAAAAAGCGGGTCAGGTTGAGCATACCGCCCTTGTGGTAGAAATAATCCGGTGCATCGATTGCATCCATTTCAGGATTATCCTCATACAAATACGGGTTTGAGCCGCAAATTCCCATATAGGAACCGATATTGATAATGCTTCCGCCACCGTTTTTCTCCATTTGATTTCCAAACGCACGGGAAATCAGAAACAGTCCGGTTGCATTTACCTCCATGGACTTTGCAAAGTCGGCAGCCGGTCCTTCATAATCATGCATGGGACGCAGAACAGAGTTATTTACCAATATATCCACCTTGCCGTCTCTTGCAGTCATGCGTTCCAGCAATCCGTTGATACTTGATTCATCTGCCTGATCATACTGATCCGCATACACCTTATCGTATCCAGCTGCGTTCAGGGAATCTGTAAATTCCCTGCATTTATCCACACCGCGAGAGGCGCAGCAAACGGTTGCACCTGCATCCGCCAGCGCAATTACCATCTGCTTGCCGTAATATCCGCTGCCCCCGGTAACCAAGGCAACTTTACCGTCCAACCGAAACCGATCAATAATATTCGCCTGTTTCATAAGCATCTCCATTCTCGATCATCCGATGACCGAATCATTATGAAAAAATTCTATTTTAAAACAAACTTTTGATTCCGTCCACAATCGCTTTGCCTGCTTCTCCGGTAAAAATAGATGTGCCAACCTCATAACCACCCTCTGCAATCGCTTCCGGTGTAAATACATAGCCCGGCAGTGTGCCATTGGTCACTTCAAACACAAAGGTTTTTTCACAAGGAGACGCTGCCTTCAATTCCAAGCCGTACTCAACAAAGATTTCTCCCTGGAGTCCGCAGATGAGCGTATCACCCAGGCGGAGCGTCATAATCTCGCAAGGCAGTTCTGCGTCCCGAACGTCGCTGTTTTCAGACATTTCTGCGTAATAGAATTCGTTTTCAGCACCGAACATGGCAAGCTCACAGTTGCGTTTTTCAATATAATTGTCATCCGGCATTTCGGCAAAAGCCTTCCGCGCCCGCTCCATTTCAGCACGCGCTTCTTCCACAGGCGGGAAGCTGCGCACCGGCAAATCCAGTTCTTTGTTTTTAAATACTATGTCGATATCCTGCGTATACTCCAGCTTTTCCACTGTATGATACACTTCTACACCAAGGGTTGTGCCAGCCCGGGCTGCTTCTTCAAAATCCTGACCAGTGCGGAAATACCGGGAGGACTGATTTCCGCTGGTTCCCTGAGCAAACATAAATACTGCATCGGGATATGCATAATGGATATATCTGCGGATATATCCGGGATAGTCGGCAGTTACATATAAATTTTCCGCATGCAGATAGGTTGGATGAAGGGCATAATTAAGAAGCACACCGCGCACGGTATCCTGCATGTCTTTCACAGCAATAACATTTACACTGGGATCCTGCAAACCGTCTTTGGCACGACGGTTTCCGCCGATTCCCTGCTCGCCGCCGCAATGTCCGATTCCCGTTCCGATTTTCGCTTCAAAGGTATTTGCAATCGCTTCACGAATGCAGTTCTCTACTTTTGGAAGCAGTTCTGCAATATAACGCTCATCGTCAAAACATCCTTCTGCAATTTCAGAAGCAAGCGGTGTGGATGACCAGGGACCGGAATGGGTGTGGGACGTTGTAAACATGATGTTCTTACCGATTTTTTCACGGATCTGCCGGCAATATTTCTTACCAAAAAACAAAAGATCCAGTGTTACCATCACAATTTCGTCTTTGCCGTTATTCAAATACAGCGCTGCGCAATACAGCGGGTCATGTATTCCAATGTTCGGACGGGGACAATGGGGGTATCCCGCCATAGGAATCCCCGGTTTCGGAGAAATATCAACCAGTGCAATACCTGCTTTCAGCATCAAAAAATCATTCCTTTCCCCGGCGTTCAGCCGTTCTGTATCATTTTATGCTTTATAAACTCGCTTTACAGTAAAATCCTTTGTGAGCGCAACAATATCCGCCCGTTTGCCCTGCTCCAGAGAGCCTGTCTCACCATATATTCCAAGTAATTTTGCAGCGTTGCCCGCCGTCACCATTGCAATTTCTGAAAGAGAAAATCCGGCAGCATAGAAGTTTTTTGCAACCTGATCCATCGTCAGCTTACTGCCATTCAGTTCTCCATCTTCAAAATTCACATCGCCCGTACTGCCGGGACCGCCGCATGCATCGGTAATTCCAATAATGCGAGACGCGCCAACCAGTTTTTTTGTTAGCTGTAACATTTCCCTGCGCACATGAACCCCCATGGAATCACAAATAATTTCATAATACAAATCATCACAAAGGAGCGCCGCGGCATTGAAATCTGTTTCAATCGTGCCATCCCATCTGGTGGGTGAGATACTGGAGCCGGTAGCGTCAAACAAATGGGTCACACACCGGGCGCCCCTGTCAGCTGCACGTCGAACCGCTTCCGGCGATGCTTCGCTGTGTCCAATGGAGCCCACAATCCCCAGCCGAAGAAGATCCGTAAGGAACTGGTCGGTTCCCTCTACCTCGGGAGCAAAAGTCGCATGACGCACAATTCCTGTCTCCAACAGAGGTATATATTCCTTTGGATCCGCAAACAAAGGTTTATCGGAAGGCTTAGCCCCGTAACGTGGATTCAGATACGGCCCTTCCAGATGAACGCCCAAAATGCTGGGCGAATCCTTCATTGCTGCTTTCACTTTTTCCTGCGCCTCCAGAATACCTTCTCTTCCAAGGTCCCGATATAATGTGCAGCAAAGCCCTGTTGTACCGCGTTTTAGATGATACTCCGCCACGGCACGGGGATCCTCATGGCACCACACTTCTCCGCCGGCATGACAGTGAATGTCAATAAATCCGGGAAGGAGAACGCATCCGGTCAAATCTTCCACTTCACCCGATATGGGGGCATGCTCCCTTGCCCCTGCATATAAAATCGTTCCGTTTTCCACAGCGACTGCACCGCTTTCAATGATGCAGCCGTCTGTGACAACAGTTCCGTACAAGGTATATGTATCTTTCATTTTCAAATCAATATCCAATAGTTTCCCAGCACTCAAACGGCTGTGCAATAGCTTCGGAAACGTATACATCAGTATCCATAAGCTGAAGCATAGAAGAAGGCACCAGCGGCGTTACTTCCCCGTAGAGCACCAGACGGGACGTCATCCGCAGCCAGGAAGACATGGTTCCCAGTGTTGTCAAATCGTGCATTTCAAAACGGTTTTTGGAATTTTTCACATCCAGAGGTCCAATGGTTGCAGCCTTCGGCGGTACGTTGGCTATATCACCGGAACAGCCAAAGCATCCATGGAGAGAATTCTGTAAAATTGTCATGGGATGGAGCGTTACGATTCTTGCCTCCATATTCAAATATTCTTCAATAGGAGGACATCCGAATTCAGGTGTGCAGGGATCAATAAAGGCAATATGTCCTGTCCAGCCAGGCCCGGAATAGCAAACATCCGCACCACCGTCCCCGCAGTCGCTGATCATTTTGGAATAGTCGTTGATATTTTCATTTGTGAAATAGTGGAACTGCTCCAGCGGCATACGCAGATCTTCCCGAATTTTACCATAAAAATATTTCATATTGCTGTGTGCAAAACCTGCAGGATAATCCAAAGGCGCAATATTGCCGTCCTGATCCGCCCATTCATCCATACAGAAAATGTGAACATTCCGGCAGTTTACATTCAGTCGGTTGATTGCTTCAGCAACCGCCAGATAGGTCAGCGGGCAGGGATTGGGGCAAATCATAACCAGCTTTTCATCCAGCAAATCGGAACGCACCATACGTGCAACCATGTCTCCGACCCATATTCCGCCTACATCGGGTACAACGTGAATCCGGAAATTTGGATTCGGATGCTTTTCCATATCCTCACGTTTGATATTGCGGCACTTTTCCAAAATTTCCTTGTTTCTGTACGGCACATACGGAGCCGGCTCAAAATTAAACATGTGTTGTTTCTCCTTAAAATAAAATTATATTCAAATTATTCTGTGCTTAACCCGCACAGTGAATTTGCTTTTTTATCTTTGCCGCAGGGATTTTTTTCCCCGAAGCAAGTACCGCAGCACCCAGCGCAGCGGTCTCCGGTGTTTCCAATATAGAAATCGGTGTCTCACAGATTCGGGATAAAATCTCACACCAAATATCGCTTTTTGCTCCCCCGCCGAAAACCAACAACTCCTTTGCACCACCAAGACGGGCTACAGCGTTGCGGATATCCCGCGATACCCCTTCAAACAGTGCATAAATTATATCTGATAAAGTTGTAGAAAGCATCAGTCCAGAAAGAGAGCCGCCCGCAGTCAAATCTGTTTCAAAGGTGACTCCGTTTGCCCCCGGGACAGAAAGCTGCGCCAGCTGATCAATTTCCCGATAGGATTTGTTCGGGCACATGGTTTTCACAAGCCAGCGCAAAGCTGCACCAGTTGTGGAAAGGGGAATTTCCGATATATATGTATCTTCTTCAAATGGAAACAGCGTAGCATCAGAGGTACAATCGTCAAGCAGCTTCGAAATCGCTGTTGCTGTGCCAAAAGATACCGTGCACACACCAGGGCGGATACCGGCACCGATTGCAGCAAGTTTTTGATCCTGCCCGCCGAGAACAATTTTACATCCAGGCTGAATCCCGCAGTAATCCGCCACCTCTGGCAGCAGCGTGCCGATTGGGGTTCCCATACATGCAACATTCGGAAGCTTTTCTGCATCAATTCCTGAAAATTCTAATAAATCCTTATCCCAGCTTTTTTCACGAATATTATACAGCATCGTGCCACCGGCTATTGTATAATCACACACTGCCCTGCCACACAATTTCTGATTTAAAAAATCCAGCGGAAACAGGATTTTATCCGCACGGGCATAAAGCTCCGGTTCGTTTTTCACAAGCCACATTAGCTTTGGAAGCGAATAGTCCGCCTCACATTCTATGCCGGTTTTTTTATAAATAACATCTTTTCCAAATGTGTTTTTTAAGGAGTCCGCCATATCCTGTGCACGCATATCCAACCAACTGACAGCATTGCAAAGCGGCGCGCCTGTGCTATCCACCGGAACAAATGAAATTCCCTGGGTGCT
>CATLAS010000047.1 GCA_949878535.1 uncultured Eubacteriales bacterium
GGGCACACAGAAGAATCCGTTCATCATTTCCATGGACGGAGATTTCCATCCCGTCCCATGCAGCATATTTTCCTGCGCTGAGGAACCCCGCCTCGTCTGCGTTATCGGTATAGTGCACAATGGGTCCGGTATACAGTGCTGCGTAAACATTTTGAATATCTGCCACACTGCCATGGATCATGCCGGCAAACAGAGGGACAGTAACTTCCATGCCGCAATAATAATCCGATACGATCGGACAGAATACAGGCGCGTGGGAAAGTCCGCATAAAGTCTGCATTTCTGGCAGATGTTTATGATTCTGGGACAGGCCGTACTGCCGTGGAGCATCCAGCAGGCTATCCCGATCCGCGTTTTCATATCCAGCGATCATGCCCTTGCCGCCGCCGCTATAGCCCGTGATGGAAAAGCTGGAAAGCGCGGCATCCTTTGCAAGGAGTCCCGCGTCCACGAGGGGACGGACCAGAGCGATAAAACCGCTGGCATGGCATCCGGGGTTGGCAACTCTGGATGCAGTTTCCACAGATTTTCGGATATCGGTGGAAAGTTCGGGAAATCCATATGTCCAGCCTGGTGCAGTACGGTGGGCAGTAGACGCGTCAATCACACGGACTGCGGGATTTTCAATCATGGCAGCTGCTTCTCTTGCTGCTGCGTCCGGTAAACAAAAAAATGCAATATCACAGCTGTTCAGCGCTTCCCTTCGGGCGGCGGGATCCTTACGGAATTCTTCCGGCAGAACCAGCAGCTCCAGATCATCTCGATCCGCTAACCGTTCCCAGATCTGCAGACCGGTTGTTCCTTCTTTTCCGTCAATAAATACCTTTGTCATTTTATTTACCCGCTTTCTATTGGATCTGCTTATGCAGTCCGTATGTATATTTTCGATTATTTAAACAGTATATTTGTATAATTATACATCCAACGGATTTGCTTGTCAAGGCATAATCTGTGAATCGCTTTGATTTGTTGATGTGCACAATCGGGTGTAAGGCAGATAGGAAGTCCTTTGTATAAATATGCGCCAGAATTCAGCCACCCATGCGAGGATCCGCTGCACAGTTTCCGCATAACTCTATCAGCCTCCCTTGTGTAAAGGGAGGTGGCGCAGCGTAAGCTGTGACGGAGGGATTGTCCGCACATATCGCCGATTTGCAGATCATCTAAAATGATCGTAAACAATCCCTCACCCGCTGCGCGGGAGCTCCCTATGGAACTGCGCAGCAGGTCCTCACATGGGAGCCTTTTTCATTTATGCTTACCTGCAGATCCCTTTGTTGAAGGTGCCTTTCATCGTTTCTGCAAACCCAGGAGCTTTTTTCACCAACCAAATACCATACCCCCAGCGCGAAAGTTTATACTCGTTATGGATGCTTCCCCTTCCCTGGCAAAATACAGCGCGCCGCCGGTAGGGTCCTCTCCGGCGGCAGCTTGCCGGACCGCCTGCATAGACAAATCCAATTCTTCTTCGGAGATGTTCTGTCCGAGTGTATTACTTAACACGCTGGAAAATCCACAGCTTGAAAAGATCACTTTTTCCACCCCATTTGGGAAACCATTGCTTTTCATTCGATTTAAGATTACTGCGGCAGCAGCAATCCGACATATATACGGCTCATCCTGACACTCCGCACTAACAAATCGGCATAGCAATGCCTTTTCCCCTTGGGTAAGCACAACAGATGCAGAATTTTTATATTTTCCATCAGCGACGCAGGCAATTATCTTTTCCACAGACGCTTCTTTAGCATATGCAGCGCTGCATACAGTTGCTGTCAGGCACAAACTGGCAAGTATCACAACACATGAAAGCATAATGTGTAAATTATACAGAAACCTTTTTTTCATTGGGACCTCCAAATTCATCCATTTTTATAAGGATTTCCCAATTACTTTGCCTATATACAAAACAGGACGCTTTCCAATTGGAAAACGTCCTGCTCTCATATTACTCAGCGGCTTCGTCGATCAATTTGATCATTGCCATTTCCGCAGCGTCACCGCGGCGAGGTCCGAGTTTGTAAATCTGTGTATATCCGCCGTTTCTGGAAGCATATTTTGGTGCGATCTGATCAAACAGCTTCTTCACCACATCTTCCTTTGTAATGTAAGCAAGTGCCGCACGGCGGGAGGCAAGGGTATTTTTCTTGCCGAGTGTTATCATTTTCTCTGCCATGGAACGTACTTCTTTCGCACGGGTCAGTGTCGTTTCGATTGTACCGTTCTCCAGCAGGTAGGTTACCATTCCACGGAGCATGGCATTTCTGTGGGCCGTCGGCCTGCCAAGCTTTCTTGTTCCGGGCATGTTCATATCCTCCTTTTCGCAATACTATTTTTGGGGTAGTTTATCACTCATCGTCCTTTCTCAGTTCAAGACCGAGAGAATTCAATTTTGCGATAACTTCCTCCAGCGATTTCTTTCCAAGGTTTCTAACCCGAATCATTTCGTCCTCTGTCCGATTGATCAAGTCTTCCACCGTATCAATGCCCGCGCGTTTCAGGCAGTTGAAGCTGCGCACGGACATGTCAAGCTCCTCAATGGTCATCTCAAGAACTTTTTCTTTGACAGTTGCAACGCTTTCCACCATAATTTCAGCGTTTTTCGCCTCGTCCGAAAGATCCACGAACAGGTTGAGATGTTCGTTGAGTATCTTGGCACCCAAAGAAACCGCTTCCTTGGCCGAGATTGTACCATTGGTCAAAATCTCAATTGTCAGTTTATCAAAGTCTGTGATATTTCCAACACGGGTGTTTTCCACGTTGTAGTTCACATTATATACCGGTGTGAAAATAGAATCGGTGAAAATTGTGCCCACCGGAGCGCTCACGCCTTGATTTTCATCCAGATAGCACTGCTTGTTTCTCTGCTGGGAGGAGTAGCCTCTGCCTCTGGCAAAGTTCAGCTCCATGTGCAGGCGCACATTATCACCCAGAGTTGCAATATGATGATCCGGATTCAGAATTTCAATGTCTGCATCCTGCTTGATATCGCCGGCCTTTACATCACAAGGACCAGTCATATCCAGCATAACCGTTTTGGTGGTTACAGAATGCAGTTTCGCCGTAATTCCTTTTATATTCAGAACAATTTCCGTTACATCTTCTTTTACACCGTCAATAGTGGAGATTTCGTGAAGAACGCCATCGATTTTGATACTTGTAACAGCGACGCCGGGGAGGGAACTGAGCAGAACGCGGCGCAGGGAGTTACCCAAAGTGATACCGTAGCCTCTTTCCAGAGGATCGACCACAAAAGTTCCCGATTCTCCTGTCTCGCTCATATTCAGCGTCATGATATTCGGCTTTTCTATTTCGATCATTGTAACAACCTCCTATTATTTAATTCGTTGATCCTTTTGCGCCCTATCAAACAGGGCAGGAACGCTGCTGCAATATACGCGCGGCGCACCGGAGCTGCCTTAACTCCTGCTTTTCTACCATTGCCGTTTGCACCATTGCAGCATGGCAGGTTATTACTTAGAATAAAGCTCGATAATCAGCTGTTCGTTGAAGTCAAAGTCAACGTCATCGCGTGCAGGCATTGCAATCACCTTCGCGCTTACTGCATCTTTGTTCAGATCCAGCCACTTCGGTGCGGTTACGTTTGCCATATCTTCCATAAGTCCCTTGAACTTCTCGCTGGAACGGCTCTTTTCACGCAGTTCAATCACATCGCCAACCTTAAGGATGATAGACGGAATGTCCGCCTTTTTACCGTTCAGGGTAAAGTGACCGTGACGAACCAGCTGTCTTGCTTCCTTACGGCTGGATGCGAGCCCCATTCTGTATACTGCGTTGTCATAACGGCTTTCCAGAATGGACAGCAGGTTTTCACCAGCGATACCGCTCTTTTTATCCGCTTTCACATAGTATTTCTTAAACTGCTTTTCCTGTACGCCATAGTAACGACGGGCAGTCTGTTTTTCCCGCAGCTGCATGCCGTATTCCTTTACAGTCTTGCGACCTGCGCCATGCTGACCGGGAACAGTTGCACGTCTGGATACTGCGCATTTGTCAGAGAGACAACGGTCTCCCTTCAGGAACAGCTTCTTTCCTTCTCTGCGGCAGAGCTTGCAGGAAGGTCCTGTATATCTTGCCATTAAATTCTTCCTCCTTAAAGGTTATACACGGCGGCGCTTCGGAGGGCGGCAACCGTTATGCGGGATGGGTGTTACGTCTTTAATCAGGGTAATGTTCAAACCGGTTGTCTGCAATGCACGGATTGCAGCTTCCCGTCCGCTTCCCGGACCCTTTACGTATACCTCTACCGTTTTCATTCCATGCTCCATAGCCAGCTTTGCTGCAGTTTCTGCTGCAGTCTGCGCTGCGTACGGTGTGGATTTTCTGGAACCTTTGAATCCCATTTCACCAGCAGATGCCCAGGAAACTGCGTTTCCGTGCAGGTCTGTGATGGTGATGATCGTATTGTTGAAGCTGGAGCGGATATGTGCGGCCCCGCTTTCAATGTTTTTACGGTCGCGGCGCTTCTTGATCGTTTTCTTTACATTTGCCATGAAATCAGCTCACTCCTTTACTTCTTCTTATTGGCGATGGTCTTTGCCGGACCCTTTCTGGTTCTTGCATTGGTTTTGGTCCGCTGTCCGCGTACGGGAAGGCCTTTTCTGTGCCGAATACCACGGTAGCAGTTGATTTCTACCAAACGCTTGATGTTCAGTGCAACCTCACGGCGAAGTTCACCTTCTACTGTGTAGTTGTTTTCGATTTCATCACGCAGCTTTGCAATTTCTTCCTCAGTCAGGTCCTTTGCGCGTGTGTCGGGGTTGATGCCGGTTTTTGCAAGAATATCCTTGGAACTCTTCAGTCCGATTCCGTAGATGTAGGTCAATGCAATCTCAACACGCTTCTGGTTGGGAATATCAACACCTGATATACGAGCCATAGCTTTTTTTCACCTCTTTCGGGTTTGATTGGTTCGGTGCCCCGCAGGGCGCTCTTTTTATTGGGCACTCAGCCCTGTCTCTGCTTGTGCTTGGGATTTTCGCAAATGACCATTACGCGGCCATGTCTTTTAATAATTTTGCACTTTTCGCAGATCTTTTTTACAGAAGGTTTTACTTTCACAGTAACAACCGCCTTTCTTTGATTTGCCGATTTGCGTTTACTTCGTACGCCATGTGATTCTGCCCTTGGTGGGATCGTAGATGGAAACCTCCACCGTTACCTTATCTCCGGGCAAAATCTTGATATAGTTCATGCGCAGCTTCCCGGAAATGTGTGCGGTCACAATCATTTCATTGGGCAGCTTTACCTTGAAGGTTGCGTTTGGCAGCGCCTCAACAACAACACCTTCAAATTCGATTACATCATCTTTTGGCATAAATAAAAGTCCATACCTTTCTCAGGCTTTTTGCCGGTTTTCGCTGTGCGAAATGCTCTTTCATTTACCATTTTGCGCTGACTTGCTTTGGAGTCTCTTCATGATTTTTATGCCTGTTCTTCAAAATCCTGCAGATAGGCATGCAATGCATCGTCTGTGTCCCAATAGGGGGGCGCTTCCTTCGTTCCCTGTCGGAGCACCGCAAGATGCCGCAGATTCTTTTTCTTTGGCTTTTCCAGCGTATGAAGTCTGCCGTTGGCAATCAATGCCCGACCGTCCTCCGTCACGCCGACGATTACATACATCCTGTATCTGTCCCGGCCAGCTTTGCTTTTGACCACCGCTCCAATGCACATGGATCAGTTCACCTTTGTCAGGAGCAGCGCTCCTTCGTCGGTAATTGCCACAGTGTGCTCATAATGAGCGGACAGCTTTCCGTCAGCAGTAATCACAGTCCAGCCGTCCGGCTGGTCGATTACCCCGCCAACACCTGCATTCACCATCGGTTCAATGGCGATAACCATCCCCCGGCTGATCCGGGGACCGCGTCCGGCGGTTCCATAATTGGGAACGTTGGGATCTTCATGAAGATCCTTTCCCACACCATGCCCAACATATTTCCGGACAACGGAAAATCCTGCCTCGGCCACACGCCCATTTACTGCGGCGCCGATGTCGCCGATTCGGGCATGCTCCTGCTCTGCTGCACGCACGCCGCAGAAGAAGGATTCCTTTGTCACGTCAATCAACCGCTGGGCTTCACTGCTGATTTTTCCTACCGGGAAGGTGTTTGCGCTATCACCGTGGAAGCCGTCGATATAGGCGCCCACGTCAATTTTCACAATATCCCCTTCCTCCAGGTACCGCCTCGCCGACGGAATGCCGTGGATAACTTCCTCATTGATGCTGATGCATGCGCTTCCGGGAAACCCACCATATCCCAGGAAGGAAGGACGGGCCCCGCACTTTTCGATATAAGACCGGATGATCTTATCCAATGCCGCGGTTGTGACCCCTTCCCGTACTGCTTCACCGGCAAGCGCCAGTGCTTCGCCGGTAATTCTGCCGGCGAGCTGCATCTTTTTGATTTGTTCAGGATTTTTAATAAAAATCATGATAGTACCTTTTTTTCATCCATCCCCTCAGTCCGCAAGTGCGGCCAGTGTGAGGGCGGTGGTATCTGCGATTTGCTCTTGTCCGTGGACGATTTTCAAAAGTCCTTTTTTGGCATAATAATCCTTTAAGGGTTCCGTCATATTATGATAGGTAGCCAGCCGGCTTGCCACAACAGACGGTTCATCGTCACTGCGGATCGTGAGCTTGCCTCCGCAGGGGCACATATCCCCTGCCGGAGAA
>CATLAS010000048.1 GCA_949878535.1 uncultured Eubacteriales bacterium
AATATGCTCCAGTGCGGCATGGAGACAGAAGCATTGGAAATTGTGTCTGCGGTGCGGCAGCGATACGATGGACATAAGCGCAACCCGTGGGCAGAGTTGGAGTGTGGTGCAAGCTATGCGCGCAGTATGGCAAGTTATTCACTGCTCCTTGCCTATAGCGGATTTCACTGTGATATGACGAAAGGACAGATTGCCTTCCATCCACTGCACAAAGGAACCTATTTCTGGTCGGTGGATGGCGCGTGGGGAACCGCCGTATGGGAGCAGAATCGTTTTGCGTTGGAAGTGCTTTGGGGGACACTTAAATTGGCATCTGTAGAAATTCCGTTGGAAGATGTCGAAAATCTTACTGTATGCGGCGCGGAACAGCCCTTTGTCAAGCAGGGGCAGCGTATTGTTGCCGATATAGTTTTAAAAGAAAAACAAGTTCTGGTGGCAACCGGGAAGTGAAAAAGGAGAAATCAATGAGCATACCAAGACCGGAATATCCCCGCCCGTCGCTGCGGCGTGGAGAAGATACATGGATGAATTTAAACGGAACCTGGTTTTTTGAAATTGACCGGGGAAACAGCGGAAAGCAGCGTGGGCTGCAAAATAATGATCGGTACACCCAGGAGATTATAGTGCCTTTCGTGCCGGAATCTGCGGCTTCTGGAATTGCAGATACTGATTTTATGGAACGGGTTTGGTATTGCCGCAGTTTCACCCTGCCGGAGCGGTTTGATCCTGCAAGGGGACATATCCTTTTGCATATTGGTGCAATGGACTATGAAGGAGAAGTGTGGATCAACGGAAGCACTGTGGGCAGCCATCGGGGTGGATATACGCCGGCAGTTTTTGATATTACCAGATATCTGCAAAGCGGTGAAAATCGTATCAATATTACTGTGGCGGATCCGTTGCGCACACCGCTGCAGCCTTCCGGAAAACAGTGTGAGCAGTACCGTCCATATGCTTGTTTTTACACCCGCTGTACAGGAATTTGGCAGACGGTTTGGCTGGAATATGTACCAAAAGTATATATCCAAAAAGTCAAAATGCTGCCAGACGTGAAAGGGGAAAAACTGGATGTACAGGTAACGTTGTCTGAAAACGCACAGGTGCGCGCTGTTGTATCATATAAAGGAACACCTGTTGCCGAAGGCGGTGTAACCACAACTGGCGGTACGGCTGCGTTTTCCCTTTCCATTCCCGAACCGATCTTATGGGGGCCGGGAGAACCGAATCTGTATGATATTGTGTTTTATGCGGGGGAGGATCAAGTGACCTCCTACTTTGGCATGCGCAGCGTAGAAGTCAGTGGAAACCGGGTTTTGATCAATGGTAAATCTGTATTCCAACGGCTTGTACTGGATCAGGGGTATTACCCTCGGGGAATCTACACTGCTATGGATCATGGGGATTTCTCTAAGGATATACAGCTTTGTATGGATGCAGGCTTTAACGGTGCCAGAATGCATATGAAGATTTTCGAACCTGGCTTCATTTGGGAGGCGGATCATGCCGGATATTTGCTTTGGGGTGAATATCCCAACTGGGGATTGGACATCACCCGTCATGAGGCGATGGGTATTATGCTGCCGGAATGGCTGGAGGCAATCGAGCGGGACTGCAACAGCCCAGCGATTATCGGCTGGTGTCCCTTTAACGAATCTTTCCCTGGAACCAATACGGTAATTTATGATATGGTATATAAAATCACCAAGCTGTTTGATCCGACCCGGCTGGTATTGGATACCTCCGGATATGTGCATGCGGGACAGACGGACCTGTATGACGTGCACGACTATGAGCAGAATCCGGAAACCTTTGCTGCCCATTATGAACCGCTAACCCGCGGTGAAAAACCGTATTTCAACGATCTTGGCGGAAATATTGGATACGACGGCAAGCTACCGTTTTTTGTATCGGAATACGGCGGCGCCTTTTTTGATATAGATTCCGTAACGGAAAATAACGGACAGGAGTCCGGCAATCCGTGGGGATATGGGGATGCGCCCCGTACATCGGAGGAATTATATCAGCGGTTTGCCGATCTGTGTACGATCCTTTTGGATAACCCTTGCATATGCGGGCTTTGCTATACACAGTTTACAGACGTGGAGCAGGAAATGAACGGCATTTTTGCATTCGATCGGCGCCCAAAAGTGGAGCCTGCAAGATTGCATGCCGTCCTGTCGCGCAAGGCTGCAATTGAAGACTAAATTCTGAGTCTATTTTGCTTTTTGTGCTGTTATAACTGAGCCAAATAAAGAGTTTGTAGGAAAGTGAAAATGGGAAAAGAACTTTCAGAAATGTCGTTAGAAGAATTGTGGGAGTTGTTTCCCATACGCCTTGTTGCACATAGTGATAAATGGAAACTATATTATGATGAAATCGAAATTCTTCTGAAAAGCAGATTGTCTGAATGTCCAATTGAGCGAATCAGTCATATTGGGAGCACGGCTATAGCTGGAATATGGGCAAAGGATATTGTTGACGTGCTGATTGAAGTATCAAGAGATTCGGATATTGAGAATACTGCGGAAGCAATTGAAATGAACGGATTTGTTCGGATGGCAACAGAAGCAAATAGAAGAACGTTTAACTGTGGATATATGAAAGGCGGATTTGCTGAAAAAGTTTATCATGTACACCTTCGCTATATTGGGGATAATGATGAATTATATTTTAGGGATTATTTGAATGAACACCCACAAATAGCCAAAGAATATGAGACGATGAAACTGCAATTATGGAAGCAGTTTGAACACAATAGGGACGCTTACACAAACGCAAAGGCAGAGTTTGTCAGGAAATGGACCTCTGAAGCAAAAAAAGTTTATGCAGGAAGGTACTGACGATTTCCATAATTTTGAAACCGAACATCGTCAGCACAAAAGGTAAAAGGGAGAATTCTGAAAAAACATTGACAAAGTCCGTTGGCTGTTGTATAATAAACAAGTAAACTGCCGATGCAGGTTATAAAAGAAAAGACGCAAAAATAATATTGTTATACCAGTTCGGATTTCCAGTGTCGGCTTTTCTGTGAATGAGAAAGGATTGGGTGTCATTATGAAGAAAGTTTTCTCCTTTGTTTTTGCTGTTTTAATCGGCATTTGTGCATTTACTTCTTGCCTGGCAGAAGATGCTTATGGGTTATATAGTACTGTGGCAGATTCTGTAAAAGACGCGACCGCTGTTGAGGGAACCTATCAGATCAAAGTGAATTTCGCTGCCGGCGGTATGAGTATGGGCATGACGATTGACGGAAATATGCAGATGATCAAGCGTTCTGAAACTGAAGCTGACATGGCCATGAACATGCAAATGGATATGGGAGCTTTGGGTGCTGGAACAAATGAAATGTCCATGTATATGAAAGACGGTTGGCAGTATATGAATATGGCCGGCATTAAGACGAAAGAGGAAATATCTGCTGCGTCGTCTGATACGGAAACTTTGGATCCTGAAGTGCTGCAGAAACTGCAAAATGACTTGATTTCCTTTGATAAGAGTCTGATTGTTTCTTCTAATACAACAAAGGCTGACGGCGGAAAAAAGATTTCTTTCGAACTGGATGGGCAAAAAATTTATGATTCACTCATGAAGTTCTATAAGGAAAACTTTGACGAAGATCTGGATTTGGATGATTTTGGCGGTCTGCTGAACGGTGCTGAAGAGGAAGATGTAAACTTTGCTTTGGGTAATGTTCAATATTCTGTCTTTGTAGATAAGGATAATGTTATGTACGCTGCAAATGTCGTTTTGTCGATTGAAGCAGGTGAAGGATATAAAGTTGATGTTCAAATAGATTTGAGTGATCTTGGTTTCGACAGCTTTACAGAAATTGATTTCCCCGATGATTTGGAGGACTATTCTGAAGCTGGAGATTGGTTTGATGACTTAGATGATGACATCTACGGCGACTATGACTTTGGTGATGATTCAGATTTGTTTGGCAATATGAGTTTTTGATGATTACATATCGGGGCGGGGCGAAATGCCGTCTCGTCCCGTATATATGCTACTGTGGCTCAGGGGTAGAGCAGCTCACTCGTAATGAGCAGGTCGTCGGTTCAAATCCGACCAGTAGCTCCAATATATAAAAGAGACTTCACATTGTGAAGTCTCTTTTATATATTGGCTAAAGGTTTGGATAGTGGGCTGAATGCTTATTGTGCGGACAACATTAAAAATGCAATTCGTGCAACATATATACAAGCGCGGGAAATATTTGGAAATGTTTAGATAAAATATACAAAAACGCTGGACATTTCCAAAAAAGTATGCTATAATACAACTGTAGATAGGCGGAGTGCCCGCCGGCATCCCGCTTCCTGCAAATTCACGAAAAAAGGTGGGATATCCATGAAGATCACCATTAATGCAAGAAAAGTTGTAGCAGATCAGAAGCTGACTGATCATATTGAAAAGAAACTTGCTAAGTTTGACAAATATTTTCCGGGAGACGCTGCTGCAACAGTTAAGCTTTCCCGTGTGCGTGAAAACGAGCGCGTAGAGGTGACAATCCAGCAGGGAAGCATATTATTCCGCGGTGAGGATGAAAATACAACATTTATGAATGCGCTGGATTGCTGTATGGATGCAATTGAACGGCAGATCCGCAAAAATAAAACCAGACTGACAAAGCGGATGCGGGAAAATATCCGTATCCCTGAATATGAAGTTGGGGATGGTGCTTTTGCAGAAGAAGACGATGCATTCCGAATCAGGAGGAAATCCTTTGCATTTAAACCGATGACTCCGGAAGAGGCGATTCTGCAAATGGATTTGCTGGCGCATACATTCTTTGTGTTTAATAATATGGATACAGGTGATGTATGCGTGGTATATAAGCGCAAGGACGGCGATTACGGCTTGATTGAGCCTGAAAAGTGAGACAAGCATCATATTGAAAAAATGAAAGCAGCCCAAAGAGAAATCTTTGGGCTGCTTTTGAGGAAGTGGGTGTTTTCTATAAAGACTCCTTGCACATGGGAGTCTTGTGAGTTTTGAGGGAATTGCGGCATGCCCCAGCTTTGCTGTGACTGGGGGAGTGTAATGCTATTATTTCGCAGAATTTTTAATCGGGAGAATATACAACAATCTCTCCGTCATGCCTGACGGTGTTCCGCCTTCCCTTACACAAAGGAGGTATAAGTATCAAAGTGGGGATAGGCTCCCTTGTGTAAAGGGAGCTGTCGGCGGAACCGACTGAGGGATTGTTTATAGCCTATCATTTTATAGAATCTTCAAATTGAAAGCTTTGTCAGACAATTTATCCGTCAAGGTCGCTACGCTTGGGCATGAAGTCTGGAACTTGCGGCATGCTGCTCCCGCATAAAATAATTTTATAATTTTGCGCAATATAGGAGTTTCTTTTGCTGTGGGATATGAACTTTTTCATAGCATAAATTTCGTCAAATATATAAAACCAAATGTGAACAAAAAAATAATTTGCAGAAAATTCTGGATAAATATTTACCGAAAAGTAACAAAAAAACAGCAAAAATCATTTACAAGAACGCCTGTTTATTGTATAATAATTCTAATAGGTTTTATTGATATAAAGGAGATCGCATTGAAGGGAGGGACTCATATGTTGTGCTGCGGTCGAACTGATGTCGGGAAAAAACGAACGGTCAACCAGGATAGCTTTACGTGTGACAGCTTCGATAATGGAATGCTGCTTACCGTTGTTTGTGACGGCATGGGCGGGGCTGCCGGAGGCGGAATTGCCAGCAGTATTGCGTGCGGAGCTTTTTCTGAGTCTATGAGCAATTTTGCTCAGTCCTTTGGAGTGCGTGAGACTTTGACGCATGAGGATGAGCGGACTGTTAAAATTGCTATGACAGAGGCAATAGATGCGGCAAACGCTGCTGTATATGAACGTTCTGATTCGGAAGAAGAGCTCCGTGGAATGGGAACTACTCTTGTGGCAACACTGGCGTATTGTGATGTGCTGTTTACAATCAATGTAGGCGACAGCCGTATGTATTTGATTACAGACGGTCAGGCAGTGCAGATTACCCGTGATCATTCTTATGTACAGTATTTGGTGGATATGGGGAAAATGACCCAGGAGGAAGCAAGAAAATCTATAAACAGAAATATCATTACCCGTGCTGTGGGAACAGACGATACTGTAGAAGCGGATATTTATATAACGCGGTTGTCAGGCGGAAATATTTCGGATAAAATTGAAAATAGCTGGAATGCAGATGATGATAAACAGCATGTTGTGCTTTTATGTTCGGATGGGCTTACGAATCATGTGTCACCGGAAGAAATGGCAGCAGTGATACAGGAAGCCGGTGAAATTCAGACAGGTCCGGCACTTGATCAGGTGGCTGAGAAACTGATCGATATGGCGAATGCTGCAGGAGGAACGGATAATATTACTGCAGTGTTAATGACTTTGTAATATGTATCTCTGTCCGATCCCTCTTTTGGGAAATACAAGAAACGGAGGCCGGTATGGAAGCATATGAAAAGTTTGTGGGGGCTGTGATTGACGGCCGCTATAAAATAGATAAGATAATCGGCGTAGGCGGAATGGCAGTAGTGTACCGCGCGTATGATGGGCTGATGCAGCGTACGGTTGCTATCAAAATGCTCAAGGATGAAATCGCCAACGATGAGGAGTCGGTGCGGCGTTTTATCAATGAGTCCAAAGCAGT